>CATWBR010000065.1 GCA_958349075.1 uncultured Clostridium sp. | reverse complement strand
CACCCCGGCCCCTGGCCTGCCGGCGGCGTCCTCATCTGCTCAATTAAATCCCCACCTAATATGGATGTTTCTGAATAATATGTGGAAATCTGCACATCATCATGTTACAATGAATCTATAAGAACACGGCGTATTTTGAAGAAAGGAGTCGAATTTATGGAGAAATTGTTTCATGTGGCGGAAGAGTACATTAAAGGAATGAAGTGGCAGGACATGGCTCTTCTTAAAATCTGCCTCTGTGCTGCCGGTATTGTCATCGGGCTTACGGCTCCGAAGCGGTGGAGGAAAGGCCTGCTTATGTTGGCGGCTGCGGCCTTCGTTATTACTTATATTCCGCTGATGGCCAAGTTTGTTCCGGCTATGCGTAATCTCGGATGCTGCGAGGAGTAATTGACGTTTTTTGAACAAATGAAAATTAAACAAGTGTAAACAAGGTGAAGGGTATCCCTAAAGGCCGTAACATACGGCCGGAGGGATACCCTTTATTATATCATTGGAAAGTGCTCCTATGATATGAAAAAGCCCTCCGGGCAGGATGCGCACTCGCGCGAAGATGTAATATGCCGCTATGCGGCCGCGCTCGGCGCGAATAAAGAGTCTGCCGCGTAAAGGGAGACGGCCGACGTTAAAATAATGTATCAATTCAGACGACAAACCTTAACTTCAAAGTTAACGGATTCCCAATAAATTCTCAATACGGCTTTATATCGAGTCCTTTTCCCAAAGAGTTTCATTCCAAATTAACCTCCCTTAACTTTAAATGTGATATACAATTAATTGTTTCAAGTGATATTGTAAATACATAAAAATGAATTGGGAGGGATTTAGAATGAAAAGAGAAGAAACATTGCTGACTTACGAGGATGTGGATGTGGGGGACGAGTTTCTGTCGCCGTCGCGCACGGTCAGCGAATCCGATGTTTTTCAGTTTGCCGGCATCACCGGAGACTATAATGAGCTGCACACAAGCGAGGCTTTTGCCGAGACTACTCCATACGGAACCAGAATTGTGCATGGAATGCTGACGCTCGCCATTGCCAATGGTCTCTACGTCAGAATCGGCATTTTTAAAAATTCAATTTTTCTGGGAATCGATAAATGGAGGTTCTTGAAACCGGTTAAGATAGGGGACACGATACGGCTCCGTCTTATGATTGAGGATAAGAGAGAGACAAAGGAGGGAAAAAGGGGAATCATCGGGATGAAATATGAGGTACTGAATCAGAGGGATGAGGCGGTGGCGGACGGAACCCTGCGCCGCATGGTTGATAAAAGGAGGCCTGAGGAATGATGAAGCAGGAACCGGACAGGGAAAAAGGTAAGGAAGAAGAGAAAGAAAGGGGAGAGGGAATGAAAGAGACGGGGGCGCTCAGCGACCTGACGGTTCTGGATCTGACACGGGTGGTCGCCGGACCGTTCTGCAGTTCCGTGCTGGGAGATATGGGAGCCAGGGTTATTAAAATCGAGAGGCCCGGGACGGGAGATGACAGCAGGGCTTACGGCCCGTACGTAAACGGTGAATCCGCCTATTTTGCAATGCTGAACCGGAGTAAATACGGCATTACGCTGAACCTGAAAGCAGAAGAAGGAAAATCCATTTTTATGGAAATGGTAAAAAAAGCCGATGTGGTGCTTGAAAACTACCGGCCTGGAGTCATGGAAAAGCTGGGACTCGGCTATGAGGAACTGAGAAAGGTAAACGACCAGATTATCTATGCTTCGGTATCGGGATTTGGTTCCTATGGCCCGTACTCAAAGCGGCCCGGCTACGATATCCTGGCCCAGGCCATGGGAGGACTGATGAGTCTGACCGGCCCGAAGGACGGGGAGCCGACCAGGGCCGGCAATGCCATGGGAGATATTCTGGGCGGAATGAATATGGCGATCGGAGTGCTGGCCGCCGTCCACGCCAGAACGCTGATTGGACATGGGCAGAAGGTGGATATTGCCCTGGTGGACAGCATTGCGGTGTCGCTGGAAAATGCTTTTACACGTTACTGGGTGACCAAGGAGGTTTATCAACGGAATGGAAATGCCTATGCGGCCCTGGCGCCCTATGATTCTTACCGGGCCAGGGACGGCCTTTGCATCATTGCCTGCGGAAACCAGAAACTGTTTGAGATTTTCAGCCGTGAAGTTGCAGGCCATCCGGAATGGACAGACGACCCGAGATTTTTATCAAATGTACTGCGAGTGGAAAATATGGACGAACTGAAGATACTGATCGAGGGATGGAGCAGGAACTATACGGTTAAGGAGCTTGTTTCCATGGCGCTGGATGCAGGAGTTCCGGCAGGCCCCGTCTACGATATCAGCCAGATCGTACAAGATGAGCATATTGCCGTTGCCAGAGATATGTTCCCCGTTGTGGAACATCCCGTGATTGGGAAAATGCATGTGAACGGTAATGCGGTTAAAATGACGGAGACGGCGCCGCGCATCACAAAGCCTGCACCCCTGCTGGGGCAGGACAATGAGAAAATATACGCCGAGTTTCTGGGCATCACCCAGGAACGGATCGCCGGATTGAAAGCGGATGGCGTCTTATAACGGATACCGTTTCCGGCAGGAATGGCCTGGATAGAAGCTGCAGGCAAAATCCTGGAATCTGGCCGCGGCCGCGTTCATGTATCTCTTTTCATCGCGGAACAGCGCCTGGACACGCGGGAAAACCGGCTCTATGATATCGATGCAGCAGGTTCCGTCATACAGACGCGCGTAGTTTGTATATGCGGTGGCAAGGGCCACGCCGATTTTCTTCATTACCATGTAGGAGCGCATCATATAATCGCATTCGATTGCAATATGCGGAGTGAAACCGGCTTTCGCACACAGATCATCAAAGTATTTACGGGAGGAAAACCCGGGTGTGAGGGCGACGAAGGGGTCCTCCTTTACCTCGGTCAGGCTGATCTGCCTTCTCTTGGAGAGGGGGTGATCCGGATAGACCAGAAGTACGGGGGAGTCGTCAGTATAAAGCAGTTCGCTGTGTTTCCAGTGGGCCGGAACATCGGTGGGGCTGGCAATGACAAAATCATATTTATAAAGACAGCCGGGGTTCTGAAGTTCATCCAGGCGAAGTGAGCTGTGGGTAACACGGATTTCCGGGTGTGCAAGCTGGAAGGAAGAAAAAAGTTCAATCCAGACATTGGGGCTGGTGGTGGCGACAGAGAGAAGAATATCCCGCTGAGCCTCCATATCCCGAAGTTCGGACACTGCATTATCCAGTGAACCGAGCATCTGGTTGACATGTTCCAGAAAGACGTAGCCCCTGGCATTCAGGTGCAGCCGGTTCCCCTGGCGATCAAAAAGCTCCGTCCCCAGTTCCTTCTCAAGACGCGAGATGGTGGAACTCAGAGAGGGAGGGGAAATGTAGAGCTGGTTTGCAGTCTGTGTCAGGTTCTCATTCTCGGCGACTGCCTTAAAATAGCGTAATTGCAATAGTTCCATCAGATTCCTCCGTACTGGTGACGCATATCATTTACTACTGGTGTTTTAGCCCGGTTTGTTTACACGAAAGCGCGGATTTTCACGCATTATGGGGCGATATATCACTCTGAGTTATTATAGCATAGAACAAAAATAATAGAAATACGGGAATAAAGGAAAATATAAGGAGGAGAAGTTATGTTAGCAATTGCGGGGTTACTGACTATATTGATTGTGATGCTTTTAATCATGACAAAAAAATGTTCGACACTGGTCGCACTGATCGCGGTTCCTATGATTGCCTGCGTCCTTGTGGGACAGGGAGCCAGCATGGGAGGTTATATAACGGCGGGAATTAAGAGTGTGGCCGCCACCGGTGTCATGTTTATTTTCGCCGTTGCCTTTTTTGGTATTATGGGTGATGTTGGAGCATTTGAAATTGTAGTAAACAAGATATTAAAGATTATTGGAAAGGATCCCTTGAAAATTTGTATCGGAACGCTGATTATCACGCTGATGACCCACTTGGACGGTTCAGGAGCAACCACCTTTTTGATTACAATTCCGGCGCTTCTGCCTATCTATGACAAGCTTAAGATGGATCGGCGCGTACTGGCAACCGTGGTGGCGGCAGGAGCGGGAACAATGAACCTGGTTCCCTGGGGAGGTCCGACAATCCGTGCGGCAACCGCACTGGAAGTTTCCCTGACCGACCTGTATAATCCGATGATTGTCCCTCAGCTCTGCGGTATAGCCGCCTGCTTTGCAGTAGCCGTGATGTTTGGCCTGAAGGAGAGGAAACGTTTAAAAGGAACGCTGGAAGCTATCTCAGTTGAGCCTCCGAAATTTGACGATTTGCCGGAGGCGGAGAAATCCAAACGCCGTCCTCGTCTTGTCTGGTTCAATATTCTGCTGATTGTTGTTACCATCGTATCGCTGGTAATGGAAATTCTTCCGCCCGCCGGCTGTTTTATGGCGGCGCTCTGTATCGCTATGCTTGTAAACTACCGCGATTTGAAAGAGCAGGGCAAGCGGATGGACGAACATGCCGTGGCAGCCATGATGATGGCCTCCACTCTGTTCGGAGCCGGATGTTTTACGGGAATCCTGGGAGGATGCGGAATGCTGGAGGCAATGGCACAGGGCCTTTGTGATATCCTTCCTATAGCAATCATGGGCCACATTGCCATATTTGTTGCGGTCTTCTCGATGCCTCTGTCCCTGATGTTCGATCCGGACAGCTTCTACTATGCGGTACTTCCTGTTATCGCGGTAGCAGCCGAGGTAGCCGGTGTTCCGGCACTGGCCGTAGGGCGTGCCGCCATCTGCGGGCAGATCACGGTCGGCTTCCCAATCTCCCCGCTGACCCCGTCCACCTTCCTTTTAACCGGCCTGACGGGTGTGGATCTAGGCGATCACCAGAAACACAGCTTTGTGTGGCTGTGGCTGATTTCACTGACAATAGTGATAGTAGCTGTTGTGATGGGAGTAATTCCGGTATAAGAGTGAATGGCCGGAATCAGGACAGGTTAGGGCCGGGACCGGAGACGCCGATGTATATCGGACGATTCCTGGTTCCGGCCTATTCAATATTTAACTGTCAATTATGAATCCCCCGGATGGAATCCTTCATTTCCCTTACGTATTCCTTCACATAGGGAACACACTCCTCCCCATACTGCTTACAAAGCTTCACAATTGCGCTGCCCACGATCACGCCGTCTGCCTTGGCGGCCATGGCCTTTGCCTGTTCAGGAGTGGAGATTCCGAATCCAACGGCACAGGGGATATCCTTTGCCTGCTTTACAAGCTTTATCATTGCGCCCACATCCGTGGTGATACTGGTGCGGACTCCGGTCACACCGAGGGAGGAGACGCAGTAAACGAAACCGCCGGCCTCTGCGGCAACTTTAGCGATCCGGGCGTGAGAAGTCGGGGCAATCAGGGAAACCAATTCAATTCCGTATTTTTTGCAGACCGTGTCAAATTCCTCTTTCTCCTCAAACGGGACATCGGGGAGAATGAGGCCGTTCATGCCGATTTCCGAGGCCGTGCGCACGAAACGCTCTGTCCCATACGAAAATACGACGTTGGCATAGGTCATAAATAACAGGGGGATGGATGTTTTTTCGCGGATGCGTGATACCATCTCAAATATTTTGTCCGTGGTGACGCCTCCGGCCAGGGCGCGTTCGTTGGCGCTCTGAATGACGGGACCCTCGGCCGTCGGATCGGAAAACGGGATTCCCAGCTCGATTAAATCGGCCCCGGCTTCCTCCATTGCGTAAACTAACTCTTCGGTGACAGCGAGCGACGGATCGCCGCAGGTAATAAATGGGATAAATGCTTTTCCGGCTGCAAATGCCTCCCTTATGGTAATTTTATTCATGGAGATCCTCCCCCCTGTATCTTGCGATTGCGGCACAGTCCTTATCGCCGCGGCCTGAAAGTGTGATGACAATAACCTGATCTTTGCCCATGGACGGGGCAATTTTCCTGGCATGGGCGACCGCGTGGGCGCTCTCGATGGCCGGGATGATTCCCTCCAGCCTTGACAGGTATTCAAATGCATCGACCGCCTCGTCGTCGGTGACGGGCACATATTCGGCGCGTCCCAGGTCATGGAGGTAGGCGTGCTCCGGTCCGATGCCCGGATAGTCAAGGCCGGCGGAAATAGAATAGACCGGCGCGATCTGGCCGTATTCGTCCTGACAGAAATAAGACTTCATGCCATGGAAGATGCCGAGTCTGCCCGTGGCAATGGTGGCGGCCGTTTCGGCGGTATTTACACCGCGTCCTGCGGCCTCGCAGCCGATGAGGCGGACGCTATCGTCACCGATAAAGTTGTAAAATGTGCCGATTGCATTGGAACCGCCCCCGACACAGGCCATGACGGCGTTGGGCAGTTTTCCCTCCAGTTCCATGAGCTGTTCCTTGATTTCCTTTGAAATGACCGCCTGGAAATCCCGGACAATGGTGGGGAAGGGGTGAGGACCCATGCAGGAACCGAGCACGTAATGGGTATCTTCAATCCGGCTGGTCCATTCGCGCATGGTTTCCGACACTGCATCCTTGAGGGTTCCGGTTCCGCTTGTCACGGCATGGACTTTAGCGCCCAGAAGGCGCATACGGTAGACATTCAGCGCCTGGCGCTCCGTGTCCTCCTTCCCCATGTAAACCTCGCACTCCAAATCCATCAGTGCCGCCGCGGTAGCGGTGGCCACCCCATGCTGTCCGGCTCCCGTTTCGGCAATCACCCTTGTTTTACCCATCTTTTTCGCCAGAAGAACCTGACCCAGCACATTGTTAATCTTGTGGGCGCCGGTGTGGTTTAAATCCTCCCTTTTCAGGTAGATTTTAGCGCCGCCGAGATCCTCCGTCATTCTTCTTGCATAATAAAGGCGTGACGGCCTGCCCGCATAGTCATTGAGCAGATCGGTCAGTTCCCGGTTGAACTGTGGATCATCTTTATAATGGTTATATGCCTCTTCTAATTCGATCACCGCATTCATCAGGGTTTCCGGCATATACTGGCCGCCGTGAATGCCAAATCTTCCTTTTGTCATAGTTTAATTCTCCTTACTGCGGCAACCGCCGCCAGAATTTTTTCTTTGTCCTTTATACCGTCTGTCTCTACGCCGCTGCTCATGTCAACGCCCCAGGGACGGAGCGTTTTCAGCGCTTCCTCCAGGTTGTGCGGACCCAGTCCTCCTGCGAGAAAATAAGGTCTTTCCATATTATTTAGAAGCGTCCAGTCAAAGGTGAGTCCCGTCCCCCCGCCGCCGTTATCTAAAAGGACTAAATCGGCGCTGCTTTTTTCAGCCTGCCGGAGCGATTCCGGGGAGGTGACTCTGAATGCCTTGATTACCGGTACTTCTATTTTCTTTTTAAGGTTTGAGATATAAGTTTCATCCTCGGAGCCGTGCAGCTGGACGGCTCCAAGTGTATGGTCGCCCGCGAGGCTTATTATGGTGTCCGGCGGTTCATCCACAAAGACGCCGACCGGGACAATGGATTCATCCAGCCGGGAACGGAGGCGGCGAAGAACCGTGGGGGTGATGTTTCTTCTGCTTTTCGCTACGTTGATGATAAAACCGCAGTAGTCCGGCTGCGCCTCATTAACCCAATCGATGTCGATGGGGCGGGACAGGCCGCAAATCTTGATATTTGTCACCCGGAAACTCCTTTCAGCTCATCCAGCATGGCTTTTTTGTCGGGAGAGCGCATCAGCGTTTCGCCTATCAGAACGGCATCGGTGCCGTTGGCGTAGAGTTTCTGGATATCTTCCGCTGTCCTGATGCCGCTCTCGGAGACAAACAGGATTTCCGGGGGAACCAGGGAGCGGAGGCGGATGCTGTTGCAGAGATCCACCTGGAATGTTTTCAGATCCCGGTTATTAACTCCGATGATGGAGGCTCCGGCGCGGATGGCCCTCATGACTTCCTCTTCGTCGTGCGCTTCGGTCAGCACATCGAGCCGGAGGGACGAGGCGAGCGCCATATAGCTTTTGAGCTGATAATCATCCAGGATGGCACAGATCAGAAGGATGGCCGAGGCGCCGCAGACTCTGGCCTGGTAAATCATGTATTCATCCACGGTGAAATCCTTTTTCAAAACAGGAATATTTACAGAGCCGGATATCTGCCTCAAATACACATCACTTCCCTGAAAATAAAAGGGTTCGGTCAGGCAGGAGATGGCCGAGGCGCCGGCGGCTTCATATTCCTTTGCAATGTCTATATAAGGGAAGTCCTCCGCAATCACTCCCTTGGAGGGGGATGCTTTTTTGACTTCACAGATAAACGACATGCCCGGTGAGGCCAGGGCCTGACGGAAGGTGGGACGGTCCGCCTTGGCGGAGCCGAATGCGTTCATGGTCTCGGCTTTACATCTTATATCGAACAGGGGGAGGCGTTTCCTCTCCTCTTTAATTCGTTCTCTTGTCTTTTCTGCTATGGCAGCAAGAATATTTTCATTCATTGATTGTTCTCCCGGATACGGCGTTTCCTCAGCCGTTGCTCTCGCGTATAAATTCTTCCAGTTTCTTAAGCGCATCCCCGTTGTCAATCAGACGTTCTGACAGCCGCACCCCGTCCTCGAGCGTTTCCGTCCTTCCGGTTACATAGAGGGCGGCGCCGGCGTTAAGGCAGACGGCACAACGTTTGGGTCCTCTCTCCTCACCGCTCAGGATGGCTCTGGTGATCGCCGCATTTTCCTCCGGTGTGCCTCCGGCCAGCTCTTCTTTGCCGCAGCGGGTATAGCCGAACTGTTCCGGCGTAATCTCATAGGACTGGAACCAGCCGTCACGGATTTCGCAGACCGATGTTGCGGAGCTCATGGAGATCTCATCGAGTTTATCCTGTCCGTATACGACCATGCCCCTTGTTACCCCCAGTTTGGCCATAACCTGTGCCAGCGGTTCCACCAGCGCCTGCTCGTAAACGCCCATCAGTTCCATGTTGGCGCCGGCCGGATTGGAGAGGGGGCCGAGAATATTAAACACGGTGCGGATGCTCAGTTCCTTGCGGATAGGCGCCACGTATTTCATGGCGATGTGGTAGTTCTGGGCAAACAGGAAACAGATTCCGATTTTCTTTAAAAGCTCTGCACTCTGCTCAGGAGTGATGTCGATTTTGACTCCCAGAGCTTCCAGAACGTCTGCAGCGCCGGATTTTGAGGATGCGGCCCTGTTGCCGTGCTTTGCCACCGGCACGCCTCCGGCTGCGATGACCAGGGCGGAGGTGGTGGAGATGTTGAATGAGTTGGCTCCGTCTCCCCCCGTCCCGACGATCTCCAGGACATCCATGTCGTGGAGGAGTTTGATGCAGTGAGCGCGCATACCTGCGGCCGATGCGGTGATTTCATCGATAGTTTCTCCCTTGATGGAGAGGGCGGTCAGGTAAGCAGCCATCTGTACCTGGCTGGCCTGGCCTTCCATTATTTCATTCATAACCTGTTTTGCTTCCTCATAGGACAGGCTCTCTTTTGTGGAAAGTTTGATAATTGCTTCGCGGATCATAGTTTTTACCTCCTGAAAATTATAAAATGCAAATTGCATAGTTGTTGGCAGCATAACTAAAAATTACGTAGCTGCACATTATGCATCAATAAGAAACAATGATGTTTCCCGGGTCAAAGACTTTCCAGGAAGTTTTCTATCATCTTTTTGCCCTGTGGGGTCATAATGGATTCCGGATGGAACTGGACGCCGTAAACGGGATAGTTCCTGTGTTCCACCGCCATAATTTCGCCGTCTGCGGTGCGGGCCGTTACGCGCAGGCAGTCGGGAAGATACTTTTCCGATGCGGCCAGGGAATGATATCTGGCTACCTGGACCGGTGAAATAATTCCCCGGAACAAGACGCTGTCCGGCTCTGTGTCTATCATTGATGTTTTCCCGTGCATCAGTTCCTTTGCATAGGTGACAACGCCTCCAAGCGCGCTGCAGATGGCCTGATGGCCCAGGCAGACACCCAGAATGGGTATTTTCCCGGTGAAATGTTCTATCACGTTCAGGATAATGCCGGCGTCCTCCGGGCGTCCCGGGCCGGGTGAGATGACAATCGCTTCGGGGGCCATGGACTCTATCTCTTCCAGGGTGCAGGCATCGTTCCTCACTACCTTAATGTCGGGAGTGAGACTGCCAATCAACTGGTACAGGTTATAGACAAAACTGTCGTAATTATCAATCAGCAAAATCATAAGAGACCTCCTTCCGCCGCTTTCAGGGCATTTACAACGGCTTTTGCCTTATTGCGGCACTCCTCAAATTCACGTTCCGGGATACTGTCAGCCACGATTCCGGCTCCCGACTGGACACATACGCGGCCGTTCTTCTTGTAGGCCAGGCGGATTGCAATACAGGTGTCCATATTGCCCGTAAAGTCCAGGTAGCCGATGGCGCCTCCGTAGATTCCCCTTTTTCTGCCTTCCAGTTCACCGATAATCTCACACGCCCGCAGTTTCGGGGCCCCGGACAGGGTGCCGGCCGGCAGAATGGAGTCGATGGCGTCCACGGCATCTTTATCCCCGCGGATTGTTCCCAATACGGTGGAACCGATGTGCATGACATGGGAAAACTTCTCAACGGTGCAGTACTTTAAAACATTTACCGTGCCGAGACCGCATACCCTGCCGAGGTCATTTCTCCCCAGATCCACGAGCATGTTGTGTTCCGCAAGCTCTTTCGTATCGGACAGAAGTTCACGTTCAAGAGCCTGATCCTCCACGGCGTCCCTGCCACGGGGGCGCGTTCCGGCCAGTGGGAAGTTGAAGAGCGTTTCATTCTCCAGCTTTGCCAGCGTTTCCGGGGAGGCTCCGGCGATTTCCACGTCGTCACTGGAGAAATAGAACATATACGGCGAAGGGTTCGTGGTGCGCAGCACCCGGTAGGTGTCGAAGAGGCTGCCTTCCGCCGCCGCGGTGAGCGGGTCGGAGAGAACCACCTGGAAGATATCGCCTTCGTGAATGTAGTGTCTGGCCTTTTCCACCATCCGGCAGTATTCCTTCTTGGAAAAGGCGGGGGTCAGTTCCTCTTTGAGCTTCAGAGGCTTGAAAACGGCCTTGGCTTCGCTGCCCAGAAATTTTTCTATCTCATCCAGCTTTTCGGAGGCCTCCTGATAGGAACGGTCCGGGTCCGAGGGGTCTACGCCTGCAATCAGTATCAGTTTTTGTTTATAGTGATCAAAGACGATAACCCGGTCGAAGAGCATCAAATCCACATCGCAGAAATCATCGTTTTTGAGGCCGTTCGTATTCAGGGAAGGTTCGGCATATTTGATGTAGTCGTAGGAAAAATATCCTACAAGACCGCCGGTAAAGGGCGGCATATTTTCTAGCTTCGGACTTTTGTAATCGTCCAGGATGCGGCGGATGGCTTCGCCCGGATGGATGGTGCCGGTCGTGGTCTCTTCAGTCAGCTCATCCTCCTCCCCGCGCCGCACCCGGAGCACCCCGTTTTTACAGGTCAGTTCCAGACTGGGGGAGTAGCCGAGGAAGGAATAGCGGCCCCATTTCTGATTGTCCTCGGCGCTTTCTAAAAGATAGCAGTGGCGGCTGGCCGCTCTCAGCGTTCTCATCACTTCTACCGGAGTGAACCGGTCGGAGTAAACTTCGCGGGCGACGGGGATGCGGCGGTAGGAGCCGCTCTCAGCAATTTTTTTTAAGTCTTCCAGTGTTGGGTACATATAAAACCTCCTGTCTCGTTTGCCTGGTGTTTTGTCTCATTCTAACTGGCTCTGTCAGGAGATTTTTTGCAGGATGACCCTTTTTGAAAACGATAACCCGCATGCTCTGCGGGCAGGCTTCCCTCAATAAAAAATCCGCCCATGACAGAATAATAGTTTCTGTCAAGGACGGATATAAGTTCCGCGGTGCCACCTTGATTCATGGATCTCTCCATGCGCTTTGCGAGATACAACCATATCTCCGGCAACTGACGTATGCCCCACGTCACAGAGTACTCGGCGGTGTTCAGCCTTTGACTGTGCCCTCGGCGGTCCATTTGGCAATCTGCAGTTCGATCCGGTTCTCAGCATCCCGGACTCTCTGTGCGCGCATAATTACTTTGATCTCCGCTTCATTGGTTTAAGCTAATAAATTAGTGAATTATTTTTGTACAATATACTATGTTTGAAACGATTTGTCAATTGCTTTTTTTAACCTTTTAAATGTTCGATTTTATCCTCTTTTACGGAAAGAGAAAAATCCGGGCAGGTCCGGGCAGATTGCGGAGCAGTCCGAAGAGTAAAAGGATACCAAGCATAAGATAGATAACAAGTGTCTGGGCCTTCGTTGGAAGGTGCTTTCCTGTTTTCACATACCGGACTGCCATCTGCAGGGCAATCACGAGGCCCGCCGGAAGCAGCAGGAGAATGACAGGATTGGCCCGGAATGCCGTTTTAACGTCCAGACGAAAGAGGGCGAGGCACATGCGGCTTACACCGCATCCGGGGCAGTAAAGCCCTGTGGCTTCATGGAACAGGCAGGGGATTAGGGGATGTCCCGCCAGGGTGCATAAGAAGATATAAAACAGGCCGGCTCCGAGGAGCCAGCCGGTTCTGATACACAGTTTACGCAAACGCTTATGCATTTGGAAGATATTTATTCAGCTCATTCTGTAAAAGAGCATAAGCTACGATGCTCAGTCCAAACAGGCTGAGAAGCAGATAAACCACCGGCGCGCTTCCCCTCGGTTCGCCGTGCTGGTCGTGAATCATCTCAACGGCATTTCCCATCTGGTACATCCAGTAGAAGGAATAAAGTCCGCAGGTCAGCAGAGAAAACAGAAAAACCATCCCTCCGCTCGTACCCATTCTGCCGGAAATGGCATTAGTCTCGTCATTCAGTACAATCATCCAGTAAATCCCATAGATGCCGCACGTCACAAACAGCAGTAAAATACATACCGCAATATTGCGCTGTTTCATAGTCCGTGTCCTCCTTAGTGTAAGTTTCCTGTCTTGTGCAAATCCGATTCTACCACAATAGGGGAGGCCAATCAACAGGAACCTAAAGGGTTTCGGCCCTCTGCTTGATATTCTGGTGGAAATTGATGATATCATGCTCGTATTCCTGATCCATCAGGCTGGATGTAATCATGAAATCCGCGGTCGCCTTATTATTGGCGATGGGAATATCATAAACCTGGGCAATCCTCAGCAGCGCCTTGACATCCGGGTCGTGCGGCTGGGCGGTCAGGGGATCGGAGAAGAAGATGATAAAATCAATCTGTCCCTCAACAATCTTGGCGCCAATCTGCTGATCGCCTCCGAGAGGCCCGCTGTTGTATCCCTTCACCGGCAGGGCGGTATAGTCCGTGATCATCCTGGCAGTAGTGCCTGTCCCGCACAGGAAATGTTTTTTCAGGATCTCCTTATTCTCCTCGCACCAGTTGATGAGATCCTTCTTTTTATTGTCGTGTGCGATTAAAGCTATATTTTTCTGTTTTCCGATAGTCATCGTTAAAAAATCCATATAAATCACTCTCCTTTTTCACTGATAGTATTACAGCATGGCAGTAACCTGATTCTTGCATAAAATGGAAGAAATGTCAAGAAAAGAGAAAATATACGGCGCAATTCATCGTATTTTCTGCATCTGAACCTCGTTATGCTTGCCATGCGCGAAGCATTGACGGAAA
This sequence comes from uncultured Clostridium sp., assembly GCA_958349075.1. Taxonomy (GTDB): domain Bacteria; phylum Bacillota; class Clostridia; order Lachnospirales; family Lachnospiraceae; genus Otoolea. The sequence continues at coordinate 183 of CATWBR010000065.1, read as the reverse complement.
TATCTGACATTACTATCCTATTATAACATTTAAATGTAAAATTCCCTTCTTCTGCAGGTAAAGGTATGGTATAATGGCCACGAAGTGGCATTATACCTGCGGGAACAATCAGATAATTGAAGAAGGGGATTACAGTGGAGAAACCAGGCATCGGCAGAAGAGCTGCCCTGAGAACTATTATAT
>CATWBR010000064.1 GCA_958349075.1 uncultured Clostridium sp. | reverse complement strand
ATATATAATTTATTAGATAAAATACATAAAACTACAATAAAATCTGAGAGAAAAATGAGAAAAAGTAGACACTAAAGGGGGGTGTGGGATATTATGGGGTTATATATCACCCGTTGTTTTTATGTACAGGATAAGGAGGAAAAAGTATGAGGAGAAAAAGGCTGACAGCTTTATCCCTTGCAGCAGTAGTGACGGCAGTATCGCTGGCAGGATGTTCGGCGCCGAAGCCGCAGGAGACGGCAGCGCCGCCCACTGAAGCCGGGAGCAGTGAAGCAGCGCGGGCGGAAAGTCAGGCAGCAGTACAGGGTGGAACGGAGACTGGACTGGTTACAGATGGAAACGGCTGGTACCTTTGGGATGAAGATGGGCAGGTAAATATGGAGGGCAGAGACGCGACGGGCGAAAATGCCATGATAGCCTCGGCCAAGGTGGAGGCGTCCCAGGCCGGCGTAGAAATCCTGAAAGCAGGCGGTAATGCCGTAGATGCAGCGGTTGCGGTCGGTTTTGCCCTGGGTGTAGTGGAATGCAATTACTCGGGCCTGGGAGCCGGTGGATTCATGACGATCCACAGTGAGGACGGCGAAGCTGTTTTCCTAGATTTCCGTGAGAGAGCGCCTCAGGCCGCAACGCCGGAAATGTGGCCGAAAGACAGTGAGGGTAATGTTATCGGCAACCAGAAAGCTATCGGCGGAAAGTCCGTCGGAGTACCTGGAGAGGTGGCCGGACTCTACTATGCTTTTGAAAAATACGGTTCCGGAAATGTCACTTGGGAAGAGGTCATGCAGCCTGCCATTAAGCTGGCCGAGGAAGGGTTTTATGTGGCGCCCAACCTGGCGGAAGTGTGGAAAGATTACTACGGATGGATGTTAGATTACCCTGAATTCGGGGATATTTATCTGAAAGAAGACGGAATGACCTATGAAGTGGGTGAACTGTTCAAAACACCGGCTTTGGCAAAGACGCTGAAGAAAATTGCGGCGGAAGGAAAAGATGCATTTTATAAAGGACCTATGGCTCAGGCCATGGTGGACAGAATTAATAAATACGGCGGAGTTTTTACGGTAGAGGATTTTGAAAATTACACCGTTAAAGAAATGGAGCCGGTCAGAGGCACATACCGCGGATATCAGATTATTTCATCACCACTGCCGTCTTCCGGAGGCACCCATGTTGTAGAAGCTTTAAATGTTCTGGAAAACTTTGACGTTGCTTCGATGGAGCATAATTCTTCCGAGAATCTTCACTACCTGGCGGAGGCATTTAAAATCGCCTTCAACGACAGGGCATTATATATGGGGGATCCTGGCTATGTGGATGTACCAATCGGAGGTCTGACAAATAAAGAATATGCGAAAAAACAGGCAGAGCAGATTCAGCCGGACAAGGCCACTGTTTATGAAGAAGTAAACCCATGGACCTATGAGCACAAGGATACGACCCATTTTTCAGTCGCGGACAAAGCCGGAAATATGGTCGCGGTTACACAGACACACAATTATCCGTCCGGTGTAGCAATGAACGAATACGGATTTATTTTTAACAATGAAATGGATGATTTCTCGGCAGATCCGGATTCACCAAATGCCATAGCACCGGGAAAAACTCCATTGTCCTCCATGAGTCCTACTGTAGTGCTGAAGGAAGACGGGACACCGTTCATGGTTCTTGGGACGCCGGGAGCGACCAGAATTATCACAACAGTGACACAGATTATCAGCAATGTAATTGACCACGGCATGACAATTCAGGAGGCCATCAACGCTCCGAGAATATTTAACACTGCGACCGGCGCCGTTGCCTATGAAGGCAGGATTGATGATAATGTGATTAATGAACTGATAGAAATGGGATATGAGGTGGATAAGAAAGAAGATATAGATAAATACTTTGGAAATGCCAATGCAGTATTCTATGGTGAGGACGGTAAGCTGTACGGAGGATCGGATTTCAGGCGTGACAGCAAGTCGTTTGGCTATTAAGCGGAAAAAGAATATGAACGGGTGAGAATGAACTATTTATAAAAGATGAAAGAGGCGCCGGAATCAAAATCCGGTGTCTCTTTTTAAAACATAAATGCTCATTTTCGGGCACTATTTGCCCACAAACGGGCGGTTTGTTTGCTCAAAAATGAGCATCCGTATTTATACCAATCGCTGGAAAATACGGAAACCTCCATTTTACAACGTTTGCAGCACTTTTTCACTGCCCCTGAAAAGTTGGCACGTAAGTTGCTTGTTATATAAGTGTAAAGAAAAAAACTGCGGACACCCGCAGAAAAAACGGTGATGATGCCATTCTGCTTTGCATTTCGCCGGAAAATAAAATGATATAAAATGGAGGAAGGAACATGAAGTTTGGAGTACTGAAGGATATTAAAGTTGGGGAGTACCGCGTTATTGCCACACCTGCAGAGGTGAGCATGATTGCAATGGATGGACATGAGGTTTATGTGCAGAAGGGCGCAGGCGAGGGTTCCGGTTTCAGTGATGAGGCTTATGCTGCCGAGGGAGCAACATTGGTTGATACAAAGGAAGAGATTTACAAAGAATGTGATTTTGTCGCTAAGGTGAAAGAATTTGAGCCTTGTGAATACGGCCTGCTCAGGGAGAACCAGATCGTATTTACCTGTATCCATCCGGCGGCCCACCGCGAAGAGGTCCAGGCAATCCTGGACAGCAAATGTATTGCCTTCACTGCTGAGGATTCCCACCGCTACGGTTCACCAAACTGTGAGGCTGCAGGCAAGCAGGGCGCTCTGATGGGACTGGAATCACTTCTGGCCATCAATGGCGGCAAAGGCAAGTTTGTTAACGGCCTGGGTGGAGCTCCCGGCATCAAGGCGCTGGTACTGGGCGGCGGCATTGTCGGTAAATCCGTTGCATCTGTGCTTCATTCTCTGGGAGCATGGGTAACGGTAATGGATATTAATATCGGAACACTCCGAGATATTGGAAAACAGTTTAACGAGGAAGTAAATACTCAGATTTCCAACCGTTATAATATAAAGAAACTTCTTCCGGAAGTTGATGTGGTTTACAACTGCGTTAAGTGGCCGAAAACGGCAAAAGAGTTCCTGATTGACCGTGAGATGGTGCGCTCCATGGAGAGAGGTTCCGTTATCGTTGATATCAGCAATGATGTGGGAGCTATTGAGACATTCCATGAGACAACCCATGCCGACCCGCGCTATATTGAGGAGGGAGTTGTACATTACTGCGTGAGCAACATTCCGGGAGCAATTTCACAGTCCACCTCCATCGCTTATGCAGCTTCCGTGCTTCCCCACTTCAGAAGCATTATGAACAACGGAGTCGCCGAGGCCTGTGCAAGGGACGGTTTCCTGAGAAGGAGTCTTACCGCATATAAGGGTTACCTGTCACACGAGGAGACCAGCGGAATCCAGGGAAGGCCGTGGATTCGTCCCGAGGATATTTTAAAGATTGCCGATAAAAAACTGGATCCGGCTCCGGCGGCAACCGGTACAAAATCCGATAATTTCATTAAACTCTAAGGAACTTACAGGAGGATACGGGGATGAACCATAATCTGGACTTTTTATTTCTGACGGAGGCCGAGGCCGTGGAGGCGGGGGCCAATGATGTACATACCTGCATACAGGTGATGGATGAAGTATTTGATCTTCTGGGACAGGGAGATTATCTGATGGGTGCCCCAAATCATAACTCCCATGGAATTAAAATTTATTTCCCAAAGGAAACGGAATTTGCTGGAATGCCGGTAAAGGGGCCGGATCGGAGATTTATGGCCCTGGTGGCCTATCTGGGAGGCCGTTTTAATGTCTGCGGCGAGAAATGGTACGGTTCCAATCTCGCCAACCGGGAAAAAGGACTTCCCCGCTCGATTCTGACCACGGTGCTTAACGATCCCGATACGGGAGCGCCCATTGCCATCATGTCCGCGAATGCCCTGAGCGCAGCGCGGACCGGGGCCATCCCGGCAGTGGGAGCCAAGTATTTTGCAAAAAACCAGGCTCAGGTGCTGAGCGCCATTGGTATCGGCGTAATAGGAAGAGCCTGCCTGGATTCCCTGATGGATGTCCTCAAAACAATCCGGGAAATCCGCATCTATGACATTGATGCAGAAGCCGCTTCCCGATATGCCGAAGAACTGAAAGAGAAGTATAACGTGACGGTGAAGGTGGCCGGTTCCGTGGAGGAGGCGGTCAGGGGCAGTGATGTGATCAATGTGGCCACATCGGGCAGCGTGTCTCCCCGCATCGAGGATGACTGGCTCGGCGAGGGCGCTCTCTTGACTCTGCCGGCCAGCGCGGATATCAGCGAGTCACTGATGAAGAGTTCCCGCATCGTGGTTGACAACTGGGAGATGTACGAGGCATATGCGGAAGAACTGGGCAATGTCCCCGGCGGCTTTGCAAAGAACCTGAGCGGGATCTGCGGATTTATGATGGATCTGGTCTGGAGCGGTAAAATCCGGAAGGAAGATATCACAGGGCTAGGAGATGTGGCGGCAGGAAAGGCGGAAGGCAGGCTGGACGACAGGGAAAAGGTGATATTTATCATGGACGGGATGCCGATAGAAGACTTGGCCTGGGGCCATACCATTTACCAGAATGCATTGGAAAAGGGAATTGGAACAAAGCTGAATCTGTTTGGCGAACCCTGATACAGAAGACAGACGGCTCAGGAGCGCGGGGTAATTCCTGAGCCTGTAAATACGAATACAGGAGGGTTATATGAGTGTAAATGATTTTTTACTTGATTTTGCGATAGCATCTCTGTTTATTATGGTAGGGCAGTTGATCCGTGCCAAAGTGAAGGTAGTGCAGAAATTCTTCGTTCCGGCCAGTATGATTGCCGGTTTTATCGCATTGGCGCTGGGAAGCCAGGGACTGAATATCCTGCCGTTTTCCGAGGGGATTGGTTCCTACGCAGGTGTGCTGATTATCGTAATATTCGCAGCAGTCGGAATCAACGGATTCTCATTTTCCAAAAATGATTTCAAATCGGAAGTAGACCGAATCGGCTCCTACTTCTCCTATAAAGTGCTGGCTCAGGTTATCCAGTTCAGCCTTGCTCCGCTGTTTGCAATCCTTATAATTTCCAAACTGTTCCCGGAAATTAATTACGGTTTCGGCCTGCTTTTGGCAGCCGGTTTTTCAGGCGGCCACGGAACGGCGGCGGCAGTCGGCTCCACCTTTCAGAGACTGGGAGATCCGGACGCCATGGATATTGCCATGACCTGCGCCACGGTAGGAATTTTGTCCGGCATCTTCGGAGGCCTCTTCTTTATCAAGATGGGCACGAAGAGGGGATGGACAAAGTATATTAAGAGCTTCCAGTATATCTCCGGTGACTTAAAAACCGGCCTGATTCCAAACGAGAAACGTAAATCCATGGGTGAGGAAACCGTCTCTTCCATGGTCTTAGATCCTCTGGCCTGGCACCTTGCCGTTCTTCTGGTGGCGTCCGGCGCAGGCATGCTCCTGAATAAGTGGATCCTCAGCGTGACAGGTCTTGATCTGCCGACCTATCTGGTTGCTTTCCTGATCGCCATCGTCATGTTCCTCGCATTTAAGAAGGTGGGAGTCAGCAAATACATAGATGAAAACGTGATCAGCCGTATCTCCGGAACTGCCACGGACTATCTCGTATTCTTCGGCATTGCATCCATCAAGATTTCGGTCATTATTAAATACGCCGCTCCGCTGGCTCTTCTGCTCCTCTGCGGTATTGTAATCGTAATCATCACGCTGATGTTCTTTGGCCCGGCGATGAATAAAGGAAGCTGGTTTGAGCGTTCTATCTTCGTATTCGGTTATTCCACAGGTGTATTCGCCATTGGATTTATCCTTCTTCGTATTGTGGATCCGGACAACCTGTCCAAGACTCTGAATGATACTGCCTTTGCAGCGCCGTTTACGACGCCGATTGAGATGTTCGCCTGGTCCGTAGGTCCTATGATGCTGTTAAATGGAAGCCACTGGAAGTTTATCGGCATTTATCTGGCCATACTGGCGGCCTGCATTATCGCCAATATTCTCTTCAAATGGTGGTGGCTGAAACTTCCGTTAGACCGTCCAGGTGAAGGGGAAGAATGTTAAGAAAAGTCAGGTTTCCGGACACAGAGTGAACAGTGGCAAATCCTGAGTTATGAAACGGATCAGAGAATCTGACATATTGTAATCCCATCCAAACTCTGATACTATTTTCTTATGTATTGTTTTAGTCGTTTTATAGAAACTGAGCGGAAAAAACAGAGCAGAGGGGGATGGGAACGATGGAATTGATGGAAAAACTGTTCCACGGAAAAGGTTATATTGACGGTATCACAATTATAAACCTGGAAGGAGAGATTCTGTTCACTGCCAAGCTGAACAATAAGCTCTCCAGCCAGGAGGAAAATTATGATCTGGTCGGAAAAAAGTTTTTGGATGTCTATGAGAATCTGGATCCGAAGACGAGTACGACCATCAAGGCCATGGAGCTGGGACTGCCGGTCTATGTGGAGAACCAGCTTTTGAAGGCCGAAGGGCAGGAGGGGATCCGGATTACCTCGCTGTCTATCCCAATTAAAAGCGGAAAGCGGATCGTCGGCGCCATCGATCTGTCCATGCAGGAAAATGCAGCGGAGACAGAGGATTCGGAGCGGATTGAGTTAAGTTCTGCCTTTTTTCCAATCAACGGTTCCGGAAAACTGCTCAGCCGTGACACGGCGACCTTTATAATCGGTGATATTATCGCGGTGGACGAAAAGATGCAGAAGGCCAGGGAATACATAAAAATCGTGGCTGCCTGTGATCTGCCCGTCATGATATACGGTGAGACGGGAACGGGCAAGGAAGTATTTGCCCAGGCGATCCACAATACCAGCGCCAGAAAGGGGAAACCTTTTATTGCCCAGAACTGCGCCGCCCTTCCCGATACGCTGCTTGAGAGCATTCTTTTCGGAACGGCCAGGGGCGCTTTCACGGGCGCTACGGAAAACAAGGGGCTGTTTGAACTTGCAGACGGAGGAACTCTGTTTTTAGACGAGATCAATTCCATGCCGATCCACCTTCAGTCGAAACTGCTGCGCGTTCTGCAGGACGGGCATTTCAGGAGTCTTGGAGCGAGGGATATCAAGACGGTGGATGTGAAGATTATCGCCGCCATCAACACCGAACCGCTGAAGGCAATTGAGGAAGGAAATCTGCGCCGCGATATTTATTACAGGCTCAGTATGATGTCCATCACAATTCCTCCACTGCGTGAGCGGAAAAAGGACATTGCACATTTTGTCAAGTTTTATGTAAATAAACATAATGCAACATTCAATAAGAAGGTACAATACGTTTCAAAAGAGCTGATAGCCAGGCTGGAGGAATACGACTGGCCGGGCAATGTCCGGGAACTGGAGCATATCATTGTCTATGGGATGAGTATGGTCGGTGAGGACAGCAATATGCTGAAGCTTGAGGATATAGAGGATAAATTCAACGAAATGACAAGTACTCCAAAGGAAAACACGGAGGAGGGGAATACCCTTTGCTCCTCTTTGCGAGAGGCGGTCGATGATTACGAGAAGAGCATCATTATCCGGACGATGAAAGTGACCCGGGGCAATATCTCGGAGGCTGCCAAAATTCTTGATATACCCAGACAGACCCTGCAAAGGAAAATACAGCAATACGGAATCCTCCGGTAACTGCCTTCGGGACGCGAAGGCCCGGAAGGAAACCTTTGGCGGGGAAACTTTCAGGGCTGGCGGGGAGAAAGGCATGATAACATGAGCGGAAAGATTAACAAAGGATCGGTAAGAGACGGACTGCTTCTGGTTATAGGAGCGTTTATATACAGTGCGGGCACTCAGAGTTTTATTGTGCCGGCTAACATTGCACCCGGAGGAGCGGTCGGAATCGCCCTGATGATCAATTATATGACCGGACTGCCGGTGGGAAGGATGACCCTCATGGTCAATCTGCCGCTGCTTGTCCTGGCGTGGTTCTATTTAAGCCGCCGGTTTGCCATCCGCACGGCAGTGGCCTGTGCAATCTGTTCTGTTGTCCTGGACTATGTGGTGGCGCCGATTTGTCCGCTTTACATGGGGGACAGGATGATGAGCAGCCTCTACGGCGGAATCCTGGTCGGAGTCGGAATGGGGTTTATTTTCATGGCAGGTTCTACGACGGGCGGAAGCGACGTGGCCGGATACCTGATGCAGAAAAAGTACCCCCATGTCCAAATCGGCCGTGCGCTGCTGATAATAGACGGAATTATTCTGTCGCTCTCCACATTTGTATTCCATAACGTAGACGCCGCGCTGTTTGGAATGCTCAGTCTGTATGCACAGACGAAGGTAATTGACACAATCATTTACGGCGGTGACGCGGGGAGCAATGCGTCCATCATCACGAGCCATCCCGATGAGATTGCAAAGCGCATTATACAGGAATTAGACCGGAGCGCCACGATATTGCCGGGTAAAGGGGCATACAGCGGCCAGGAGACTACGGTTGTCCTGTGTACGGTGAGAAAATCGGAGTTTTCCCGCCTCAAGAGAATTATCCAGGAAACGGATGAAAATGCTTTTGTTATGGTAACTGAGACAACGGAGGTATTTGGGCTGGGATTCAAGGACTTCTCGGATGCGGTTCAATAGAATGGAGAAATTAGATATTGGCTATTTGTTTTTAGGCTTGTTTTTAGTTATAAAAAGTGCATCTGACTCAATAGATGCACTTTTTTAGACTTATACTCTGAACCCTGCATTTTCTGAAAAACTATTACCGCCTGAACGTACCGGTTCTTATTGCTGAGTCATGGACGGCCTTTGCTACTGCCTTTGCGACACGCGGGTCAAAGGAGGAGGGGATAATATATTCAGGTTTTAACTCTTCTTCGGAAATAAGATCCGCAATAGCTTTTGCTGCTGCAAATTTCATATCATAATTAATATTTCTTGCGTTGGCATCCAGGGCGCCGCGGAATATTCCGGGGAAAGCAAGTACATTATTAATTTGGTTCGGGAAGTCGCTCCGGCCGGTTCCCATGATCTTAACTCCGGCTTTTACGGCATCCTCATACATGATTTCCGGGGTGGGATTTGCCATTGCAAAAATAACGGGTTCCTGTGCCATGGTTTGGATCATTTTCGGCGTTAATGCACCGGCCACAGATACGCCGATAAAAACGTCCGCATCCACAAGAGCATCGGACAGGCTGCCATGCATATCCGAAAGATTAGTAATTTCACAGAGTTCTTTTTTGTGATCAACAATTCCATGTTTTCTTGTTTTATAGAGGATTCCATGTTCGTCGCAGGCAATTACATTTTTTACACCGGCAAACAGCAGCATATGTATGATGGCTGTACCCGCCGCGCCGGGACCGTTTAAAACAACCTTTAAATCTTCCATCCGTTTACCAATAAGTTTTGCCGCATTTAATAAACCGGCTGTTACGACAATTGCTGTACCGTGCTGATCATCATGAAAAACGGGAATATCCAGTTCTTCTTCCAGCCGCCGTTCGATCTCGAAACACCTGGGGGATGCGATATCTTCCAGATTAATCCCCCCGAAAGAAGGCGCAAGATATTTAACGGTTTTGATTAGTTCTTCTGTATCCTGTGTGTCCAGGCAGAGGGGAAAGGCGTCTACGCCCCCAAACTGTTTGAATAGAATGCTTTTTCCTTCCATTACCGGGATGGCTGCTTTAGGCCCGATATTTCCGAGACCGAGAACAGCGGTCCCGTCGGAAATTACAGCGACCAAATTGCCTTTTGAGGTGTAGCGGTAGACATTTTCCGGATTTTCATAAATTTTCCGACATGGTTCCGCAACGCCTGGAGTATATGCAATACTCAAATCACCGGCGTCTTTTACGGCTACTTTACTTACGACTTCAATTTTACCCTTTCTTTTTTCATGCATTTCTAATGCTAACTGATTATAATCCATTTTATACCTCTTTTCTCTGTCTAACCCAAAGTGCATTTGGCCGCTGGTAATAATAAGTATCCCGTGTACATTAACAGAACGGCGATGGGGGAAGTATGCAAATACCTAAAGGCTATAGCTTTTAAATGTTGGAACATGTATAATATCTGATACAGATATTGTTAAATGTTGTGGCTGTTGGGAAGGAGCATAACATGAAATTAAGTCAGCTCAGATACTTTATAGCGGTCTGTCACTGTGGGAATATTACCCAGGCGGCAAGAGAGATGAATATTTCCCAACCTTCGGTTTCCAGCGCGATTAAGGAATTGGAACTGGAATTCGGGGTTATGTTATTTGAACGGGTAAATGGCAGGCTGCGTATCACAAAAAATGGTGAGCAGCTTTTAATACGTGCTCATAAACTAATCAAGGACAGCGACGAAATAGTCGAACTAATGAAAAACTGTGGTGCTGAAAAGACGAAAGTTTCTGTCGGTGTCACTCCGATGATCAGTACATTTTTTTTACCGGGAATTTACCAGCGTTTTTTAAAAGTTTTTCCTGATACAAAGCTCGAAGTGATTGAGCAGGGAGCTTTGGAGCTGCAGGAGCTTTTGGATGCTGAAAAGATTGACTTTGCTGTTACCATAGCTACTGCAATTGATATAAATGATTATAACATCCGTAAATTGGCGGGCTCGGAGTACTGTCTCTGCGTTGGGAAAAAACATCCTCTGGCGACACTGGAACATGTATCCTACCAGGATTTGTCTGAGGTGAATCTGGCCCTGCTGTCAGGTAATACCTACCATTACGAAGCGCTCATGAGCCGTTTTAAAATGCATAATATTACACCCAATGTAATCGCACGTTCGAATCAATTGCAGAGTGTCATCCGTATAGTAGAAGGGGGAGCAGCCTGTTCCTTTATGCTGAAGGAGGCGGAAAACGTCTGTGATATTAAAGCTATTTCATTTGAAGATGCAATCCCGGCGGAAATATCTGTAGTGTGGGGGAAGAAAAGCATTATCTGCAAAAGAGCCCTTCAGTTTATACGTTTTGTTACAGAAGAATGCCGCCGCTTGAGTTAAAGGGAGCGGCACCCTTCTGTCTGGTAATCTCCTCTTTGTATTATTGAAGAGACGTTGTAAGTGCCAGGACAAGTTCCGCCGTCTGCTCTAAATGGCTGACGGCAAGTTCCTCTCCGGTGCTGTGAACCTTTGTCATACCTGTGCCGAGAGGAACTGCTTTAATGCCGTGCAGATTCATATTGTTAGCGTCACTGCCACCTCCACTGGCAGCAGTAGTAACAGGTAGAGAAACTTTTTTACAGGCAGTCTTAATTTCTTCAATCCATACATCATTTTCAGTAAGCCTGTATCCGTCATAACTTTTTTCAATGCCACCGGAGCAGGATGCCCCAAATTTTTTGCAGCTTTCCTCAAAACAACTCATCATGTGGGATGCCTGTTGCTCCAGCTTCTCATTATTATGGCTTCTTGCTTCACCCGCTATAAAAATTGTATCAGGTACAATATTTGTGGCGCACTCGGCTTTAATGGTTCCAATATTGGCAGTTGTTTCTTCATCAATACGCAGCAGTTTCATTCGGGATATTGCATCAGCGGCTATCTGGATGGCGCTGATTCCCAACTCCGGGCTGACTCCTGCATGGGCAGATTTACCGTGGATTGTGACATTAAGCTTCACCTGTCCAGGTGCTGCAATGATAATTTTTCCGGGAGCGCCGCTGCTGTCCAGGACTACTGCTTTTTTAGCGCGGATATTATCGTATTTTAAATGTCTCGAACCCAGGACGCCGCCTTCTTCATGTATTGTGAATACGGCTTCAATGGTGGGATGTTCCAGATTATTCTCGTGAATGGTGCGGATGGTTTCCACAATGGCGGCAATACCAGCCTTATCATCGCCTCCCAGAACGGTATTGCCGCCGCTGCGGATTATGCCGTTTTCAATAACGGGTTCGATGCCATTGCCGGGTTTCACCGTATCCATATGGGCACAGAGAAGAATCGGTTCCATTTCCGGCCTGCCATTCATGATGCAGTACAGATTACCGGTATTGCAGCCCAGTTCCTTTCCGGCATCGTCAAAGAAGGTTTTACAACCGAGTTCCGTTAACTCCTTTTGCAGCAGTTCGGCCATCTCCCGTTCATTTCCCGTTTCACTGTCTATACGTACATAACTGAGAAAGCTTTCCAGTAAACGTTTTTTATTAATCAATTTTTATTCCCCGCTTTCTAAAATATTAGAGATACATTCCAACTCCGCCCGGACCTAAAGGCAAGTTGAATACAATCCAGACAATAAGCATAAGTGTCCACCCAATTAAAAAGACGAACGTGTAGGGAAGCATCATGGATGTGAGGGTGCCCATACCCGCGTCCTCGTCATATTCCTGGACAAATACAACTATCATAGCAAAGAAGGACATCATAGGAGTGATAATGTTGGTGCACGAATCTCCGATACGGAAAGCTACCTGTGACATCTCAGGCGTATAGCCGAGAAGCATGAACATTGGCACAAATACCGGCGCCAGAATTGCCCATTTTGCAGATGCAGATCCCATGAAAAGATTGAGAAATGCGGAAAAAAGGACGAATAAAATCATCAGCGGGATAGGGCCAATGCCCATTGTTTTAAACAGTGCAGCTCCGTTTAATGCCAGAATGGTGCCGAGGTTTGTATAGCTGAAGTAATTGATGAACTGAGAAGCTACAAAAGCCAGGGCGATATAGCCGCTCATATGGGCCATTGATTTTGCAAGCGCTGCACAGACATCTTTGTCAGATTTATAAGCACCTGAGACAAAGCCGAATACGATGGATGGAACAAGGAAAAATACAGCTACCAGGAGAATAACACTGGCAATCAGTGGAGATGAACCGAGAAGGCTGCCTGTCTCAGGATTACGGAACAGTGAGTCGGATGGGATACAGACAATCACCAGAGCTGCAATCATGACGATAAGAGTTATCGTGGCCGCTTTCAAAGCTTTTTTCTCATTTACTGAAACGTCCTGCTTGTGGAAAGCGTCTTTATCGGCGCTGCCATGATAGGAACCAAGTCTGGGCTCCACAATTTTTTCTGTTACCAAGGTTCCGAGGACTGTAATCAGGAGTACGGAAGGCATCATGAAGAACATGTTGCCGGTTGGATCTACTACGTATGTGGGATCTACCAACTTAACGGCTTCGTTGGAGATTCCCGACATTAGGGGATCGAGAGTTCCAATAAGGAGGTTTGCAGAGAAACCGCCGGATACGCCTGCAAATGCCGCTGCAATGCCTGCGAGAGGATGTCTGTCATAAGCCATGAACATCAGGGCTCCAAGAGGAACCAGTACAATATATCCCACATCGGAAGCAATATTGGACATAACTCCAAGAAAAACTATCATAGGAGTGATTAGTTGCCGCGGTGTTACCTGAACAGTTCTCTTCATAGCAGCAGTAATAAAACCACTGCTTTCAGCAACGCCGACACCCAACATAGCTACAAGCACGATCCCGAGAGGAGCATAGCTGGTAAAGTTAGAAATCGCTTTAGTAAGCATAAAGAGAATGCCTTCCCGGGTTAAAAGGCTCTTAGCCGCTACAGTCTGTACCTCTACGGTGCCTGCCGTACGGTTAACAAATTCACCGGTTGCAGAAAGACCAATCGAAGCGCAAAATGCTGACAGAAGGATTACTGCCAGGGCAAAAATGGCAAATAGTGTAATCGGATGAGGGAGTCTATTTCCGATCCTCTCGATTCCATTTAGAAAGCCGTTAAAAAAGTGCTTTTTTGTTTTTTCTTTCATTTTTTTATCCTCCGGAAATTAGTAAGAATGCAATACACCCTTCTGATGGGTAGTATATAGAAGGGTTAAGTAAATGTAAAATATTAATAAACTATTGAGT
>CATWBR010000063.1 GCA_958349075.1 uncultured Clostridium sp. | reverse complement strand
GGCTGTGATGTATTATTTTATTATAAATCCCCACTCCAGGAGTGGGTACGGTTATAAAATCTGGAAGAGAATTGAAAAACTGCTGAAGCTGGAATGCGTGGAATACAAAGCATTTCTGACGGAGAGGCCGGGACAGGCGGCCGAGTTTGCCGATCAGCTTACGAAGGGCTGCAAGGAACCTAAGATCATTGTGGTTGTTGGAGGAGACGGTACGGTCAATGAAGTGCTGGACGGACTTTCTTTTTGTAATACGATTACACTTGGGTATATTCCTACCGGTTCCGGCAATGATCTTGCCAGGAGCCTGAAACTTCCGCACTCCCCGAGAAAATGTTTAAAGAAGGTTCTCCATCCCAAATATCATAAACTTATGGACTACGGCGTTGTCACCTACGGAGATGATGTAGTGAAACACCGCAGATTTGCCGTGAGCGCCGGCATCGGCCTGGATGCGGCTGTCTGTCATAATCTTCTTTATTCAAGAGTAACACCACTGCTCAACCGGATACACCTGCAGAAGATGAACTACATTCTTGTGGGAATCAAACAGTACCTGATGGCCAGGCCTGCCAAGGGCTATATTGTGCTGGACGGAAACAAGAGAGTAGAATTTAATTATATCTATTTTATATCTGCGCATATACATCCCTTTGAGGGGAACGGATTTAAGTTTGCACCCAAAGCGGACTGCAGTGACGGCAGACTGGAGATTTGCGCGGTCAGCCATTCTTCCAAGATGCAGGTACTGTCGATTCTCTGGCGTTCCCTGTTAAAACGTTCCCACAACAAGGGACTCAGGACTTACCAGTGCAGGGAAGTTCAGATTCACACGGACAGGCCGATGGCGGTTCATGTGGACGGGGAGAGCTGTCTGTATCAGAGCGATCTTCATGTGCGCTGTATTGAGCGGAAGGTCAGGATCATTGTATAAGAAATAATTGGATAAGAAATAAACTGAATGACAGAAAGGACAGACAATATGAGAATCGGACAGGGATATGATGTCCATAGACTGACGGAGGGCCGGGATTTGATCCTCGGCGGCGTGAAGATTCCGTATGAGAAAGGCCTGCTGGGGCATTCCGATGCCGATGTGCTGGTGCATGCGGTGATGGATGCTCTTTTAGGAGCGGCGGCGCTTGGAGATATCGGCGAACATTTCCCCGATACGGATCCTGTTTACAAGGGGATATCCAGTATCGAGCTGTTAAAGCGTGTGGGTAAACTTTTGGAGGAGAACTGTTATATTATAGAGAATATCGATGCGACAATCATTGCCCAGAAGCCGAAGCTCCTGGACTACCGTCCGCAGATGATGGAGAATATCGCCGGGGCTCTCGGCATAGAGAAGAGCCGTGTAAATGTCAAAGCGACGACGGAGGAGGGCCTTGGGTTCACCGGAAGCGGAGAGGGAATCTCATCCCAGGCAATTACCCTGTTGACGACGGTAGACAATTACTGCTATGATAGGGAAATGATGCAGGGCTCCGGCTGCGGGGGCTGCTCCGGCTGTTCGGCCGCCAGGCTGAAAGAAGAGTAAATCGGGAAAAAGAGTAAATCAAAAAAAGAAAGCCAATCATAACGATAAGGAATAACAGGAGAAGCAAGGTATGAAAATTTTCAACACTCTGTCCAGAAAAAAGGAAGAATTTGTCCCCCTGGAAGAAGGCAAAGTTAAGATGTATGTATGCGGACCAACCGTATACAATTTTATTCATATCGGCAACGCGAGGCCGATGATTGTATTTGATACGGTAAGACGTTATTTTGAGTATAAGGGATATGAAGTAAACTATGTATCCAACTTTACCGATGTTGATGACAAGATTATTAAAAAGGCAATCGAAGAGGGCGTGGACGCCGACACCATCTCCAAAAGATATATCGAAGAGTGCAAGAAAGATATGGCGATGATGAATGTGAAACCGGCTACAACCCATCCGCTGGCAACAGAGGAAATCTGCGGCATGCTCGACATGATCCGGGATTTGATCGACAAGGGCCATGCCTACACGGGCAAAGACGGCACGGTATACTTCCGCACCAAGTCATTTGACGGCTATGGGAAACTGTCCCATAAGAACCTGGAAGATCTCCAGTCCGGTTTCCGTGAGATTAAAGTGACGGGAGAGGAAGACAAGGAAGATCCGACGGACTTTGTGCTCTGGAAACCGAAGAAAGACGGGGAACCGTACTGGGAGTCCCCCTGGTGCAACGGCCGTCCGGGCTGGCACATTGAGTGCTCCGTCATGTCCAAGAAATATCTGGGCGATTCCATCGATATCCATGCGGGCGGAGAGGACCTGATTTTCCCGCACCATGAGAACGAGATTGCACAGAGTGAGGCGTCCAACGGCACGAATTTTGCTAAATACTGGATGCACAATGCATTTTTAAATATCGATAACAGGAAGATGTCGAAGTCCCTGGGCAATTTCTTTACCGTAAGGGAAATCAGTGAGAAGTATGACCTTCAGGTTCTGCGCTTTTTCATGCTGAGCGCCCATTACAGAAGCCCGCTCAACTTCAGCGCCGAGCTGATGGAAGCTTCCAAGAACGGCCTGGAAAGAATCCTCACAGCGGTAGAGAAGCTGAATGACGGACTGAAAACAGCGGAAGGCGTTATGACGGATGCTGAGAAAGAGAATGTAAGCGCTGCGAAAGAATACGTTCAGAAGTTTGAAGATGCCATGGACGACGATTTCAACACGGCCGATGCGATTTCCGCCATCTTTGAGCTGGTGAAATTCAGCAATACAACGGCCGCCGGAGCGTCTAAAGAATATTTAGCCTGGATGAAAGAAACCATCGAAAAACTCTGTGACGTACTCGGAATTATTACGGAGAAGAAAGAAGAAATCCTGGACAGCGAGATCGAGGATCTGATTGCGCAGAGACAGCAGGCCAGAAAAGACAAGAATTTTGCCCTGGCAGACGAGATCCGCGGAAAACTTCTGGACATGGGAATTGTCCTGGAAGACACAAGAGAGGGCGTCAAATGGAAACGTGCCTGAACTGTTTTAAAGAAGCACTGAAATTGAAAGAAGTAGAGGCCAGGGAATATTCTCCCCTGGCCTTGGCATATCTGGGGGATGCCGTCTATGAGCTGGCTATCCGCACCTTTGTCATGAATCACGGCAATACCCAGGTCAATAAGATGCATAAGAGGACGGCAGGCCTTGTCAAGGCGGAAGCGCAGGCTAATTTCTACAAGGTTTTGGAGGAAGAACTGAGCGACGAGGAAAAGGCCGTATACAGAAGAGGCAGAAACGCCAAATCGGTGACAATGGCAAAACATGCCACGATGAAGGACTACAGGATGGCAACCGGTTTTGAAGCCCTGATGGGATATCTTTACCTGACGGAACAGATGGAGCGGATGGCCGAACTTCTGGGCCACGGTCTTTTGAAGCTGGGAGAGATTGAGGCGGACGGCGGACCGGAAGCGCTGAACGGGCAGGAGGAAAGTAATACGGATGAAACAGAATGAGACCAGTACCTGCAAAGCAGGAGATAACGGAAAAGATGCAGGTGAAGACGGTGTGAGATTTGAAGAGCTGACGATAGAGGGACGCAATGCGGTGCTGGAGGCATTCCGTTCGGGAAAGACAATAGACAAACTCTTTGTGCTTGACGGCTGCCAGGACGGCCCGGTGAAGACTATCACCAGGGAAGCCAGAAAACAGGATACAATTATTAATTACGTGGCAAAAGAGAGGCTGGATCAGCTCTCCGATACCGGGAAACACCAGGGTGTGATTGCATTTGCCGCCGCATACAAATACGCGGAGATAGAGGACATGTTTAAACTGGCTGAGGAGAAGGGAGAACCGCCGTTTCTTTTTATTCTGGACGGAATCGAGGATCCGCACAATCTCGGCGCAATCATCAGGACGGCCAACCAGGCGGGAGCCCACGGGGTAATTATACCGAAAAGACGGGCCGTCGGACTTACCTCCACGGTTGCGAAGACATCGGCCGGTGCGATCAATTACACGCCCGTCGCCAAAGTGACCAACATTTCAGCCACCATTGAGGAGCTGAAGGAAAAGGGACTCTGGTTCGTCTGCGCCGATATGGGCGGAGAGGTGATGTACCGCCTGAACCTGAAAGGACCGATTGGTCTGGTAATTGGAGGCGAGGGGGACGGTGTCAGCCGCCTTGTGAAGGAAAAATGCGATATGGTTGCCTCCATACCGATGAAGGGCGATATTGATTCACTGAATGCCTCGGTGGCGGCAGGTGTTCTTGCCTATGAGATAGTAAGACAAAGAATGAATTAGGCCTCCTGTAACAGCGGGGAGAAGATTCAAAATATACGGAAGAGATTATGTGCAGCAGATATTTTACGGAAGATGAAGCGTCCGGAATCCGGACGGATGTACGTCCCTGCGACGAAGCGGCGGTGCTGGTTTCGGAGAGGGGCGGAATGGTTGTGCGAAGAAAGATGTACTGGGGCTTTCATCCCGCTGCCATTGAGGGCAGGGGAAGCGGACAAACGGTCTTTAATGCGCGTGTGGAAACTGCGCCGGAAAAGACCATGTTCCGGGAATGCATGGCAAGGCGCCGCGTGGCGGTACCGGCCTGCGGCTTCTATGAATGGAACAGAGCGGGTGAAAAAGCAGTTTTTGAGTCCGTAACGGGAAAAGAACTGTATTTTGCAGGCTGCTACCGGTTTGAGGGCGCCGAACCCCATTTTGTGATTTTGACGACGGAACCCAATGAGTCCGTGAGAAAAATCCATGACAGGATGCCGCTGATTCTGAACCGCGAACAGCTTGAGGACTGGCTGGCGGATGGCGGTGATTACCGTGAGCTGCTGAAACAGACACCCGGAGCGCTGAAAAATACAATGGATTATGAGCAGCAGACGTTTGAGTTTATCTGAGATAGCAGTGGGATAGAAACCAGGCGGTATATGATATACATATGGAATGAATAACCTGAACGCCGCGCGCAGATTGCGGCCATTAATAAAGAGTGAAAGAGTGGAAACCGTTATTATTTGGTTTCCACTCTTTTTTCTTACGGTTTCAGCCAGTTGAAGGCATTGTACACGTCAGCGGAAAATATTTTAAAGATTAAACAGGGCCGAACGGTTGAACCGGCAGACTGCCGTGGGACAGACGGGCTGGTGCTGTTTTCAAATGATAAAAATAAAAATGAAGTATTTGCCATTTTTAGAAACTTCAAATTGAAGTGAGAAAAGAGAAAAAGAACTAAAAATTGACTAAAAATTGTGCAGATCTGACAATAAAAAGTGGGATAAATCTGCTATACTAGATAAAAAAAACATACTATATTTACTTCAGTTTTTGCAATCACTATAATGATTATAACGAAAACTTCATTTGCAAAATCTGATTATGGAGGAAAAACATGAATGAATTGTTGGTAAAAATCAGATTTTTAATCCCTTCCCTGCCGAGGGCGGAGAAAGCTTTTGCACAGGCGCTGGTAGAAAATCCGGATGCCATTACGCACCTTACGCTGGCCCAGATAGCCGCGGAATCCAACAGCAGCGAGGCATCGGTGATTCGTTTCTGCAAGAGAATGGGATATCACGGCTATATGGATCTGAAGGACGCCTTTATTCTAGCCATGGCGGACGGAAGCGAGGTTCATGAGGAGGAAATTGAGGAGTCGGATGACATTAGCGTGATTTTAAAGAAGGTATTCCAGAGCAATGTACAGACGCTTCAGAACACCATGGTACTGGCAAATGAAGGGTATACGGACGCCCTGAATGCGATGATAGGCGCAAGGTCCATTCATTTCTTTGGGGTGGGGGATGCCTATGCGGCCTGCCAGTTTGCATTTATGAAGTTCTGCCGGCTTGGGATACCCTGTTCCGCCCACAGCGATGTTATGCTGCAGTATACGATTGCGGATAACCTGGGACCCGGGGACGTGGCATTGGCTGTTTCCTATGAGGGACGTTCAAGAAATGTGGTGCAGGCCATGAAAATTGCCAAGAAGAGAGGGGCCACTACCATAAGCATCACGAAGATGAACAAGTCCCCGCTTTTAAAATACACGGATATCAGCCTTTTCATCTCGGTCAGTGATCTGACTATCGGGAGGGATAAGGCGACCCGCAGGGTGGCGGATCAGTTTATTCTGGACGTTCTTTACCTGGGGTATATCACAAAGACGAAAAAAGACTATTCGAAGTGCCTGAAACGCACACAGGCCGCTATCGATTGTAATAAAATTATGTAGGAGAATGAAAGTGACTGGAATGTATCAATTAGCTCCGTCGGTCTACGCGGCCGACTATCTTCATCTGAAGCAGCAGATGGCCGTCATGAAACGGGCAGGAATCAGGCAATTACATATTGACGTTATGGATGGGCTCTTTGTACCTAACCTTTCCTTCGGCCCCGATTTTGTGGCTGCGCTCAGGGAGAACACGGACTTCTTCCTGGACGTACACCTGATGATTGAGGAACCGCTGCGGTTTGTGAAGGCATTCAGCGAGGCTGGGGCAGACGGAATCACGGTTCACTGGGAGGCATGCGGTAATATAGGCAGGACTCTGGAGACTGTACGCGGTTTGGGCAGACAGGCGGGAATAGCACTGAATCCCGGAACACCAACCGAGGCGCTGACCGGCAGGACAGTGGATACAAAAATTTGGGAGCTGGTGGATCGGCTGCAGCTTATGACGGTGGCTCCCGGATTAAAAGGACAGTCATTTCTGCCCGATGCGCCCGGCAGAATCTCACAAGTCATGAGAATGTTAAAGAAAATGGGGCGTGAGATTCCGATAGAGGTGGATGGAGATATCACACCGGCCAACCTGGATAAGGTGTTGGATGCAGGAGCAGGAATTATTGTTGCCGGAAAAGGACTGTTTTCAGGCAGCCTGGAAATGAATATCGGCGCTTACAGGGCCGTCATGGAGAGGAACGCGCAACAGAGAACCGCGGAGAAGGCGGTGTAATACTCCTGCCGGATGTGAATGAAATTACAGATATGGCCTGTGGACCGGGGAGGCGGTAAATAATGGAATATGTAATTGGAATTGATATAGGGACAAGCGCTACAAAAACACTTCTGATGGGCTCAGACGGAGAAATTGCGGCTCAGGCGTCCAGGGAATATCCGCTGTATCAGCCCGGCAACGGATGGGCGGAGCAGGATCCGGAGGACTGGAGCCGGGCGGTTCTGGAAACGCTGAAAGAGGTGACCGGACAGTCGGGAGCCGGGAAGGAAGAAATAAAGGGAATCGGATTTTCCGGACAGATGCACGGCCTTGTCATGCTGGATGAGGCAGGAAGACCCTTGCGCCGCTCTATCATATGGTGCGATCAGAGGTCTTCCGCCCAGGTGGAGGAAATGCTTGAATATATGCCGCTCGACAAGTGGATGGAGATTACGGCCAATCCCCCCATTGCGGCGTGGACGGCAGCCAAAATTCTCTGGGTGAAAGAAAACGAACCGGAGCTGTATGCGAAATGCCGCCACATTCTGCTGCCAAAGGATTATATCCGCTACGTTCTCACCGGCGAGTTTGCAACGGACGTATCAGACGCATCCGGTATGCAGCTTCTGGATGTTAAAAACAGGTGCTGGTCCAAGGAAGTGCTTAAAACGCTGGATATTGATCCGGCGCTGCTTGGAAAAGTATACGAATCCCAGGAAGTGACGGGAACCCTGTTGCCGGAGATTGCAAAGGCATGCGGGCTGACACCTGATGTAAAGGTGGTGGCCGGAGCCGCCGATAATGCCGCTGCCGCAGTTGGAACAGGGGTGGTTCTGGATAACGAGGCATTTACAACGATCGGAACTTCGGCCATCGTATATACGCATCTGGATCATTTTACAAGGATACCGGACGGCGGACTCCATGTCTGCTGCTGTGCCGTGCCGGGAGGGTACTTTACAATGGGAGGCCCCCAGGCGGCCGGACTTTCATTGGAATGGTTTAAAGATGCCTTCTGCCGGGACATGGAAGAGGAGGCAGAACGGACGGGGACGGATATCTATACTTTAATTAATGAGGCGGCCGCCGGGATAGCGCCGGGGAGTGAGAGACTGATTTACATGCCTTATCTGATGGGAGAACGGACGCCCCATATGAACCCAAAGTGCAGGGGTGCATTTGTAGGACTGAATACAATACACGGAAAGGCGCATATGCTCCGCGCGATCATGGAGGGAATTACCTACTCCCTGGCGGACTGTAATAATATTCTGAGGGAGCTGGGAAACACGGTGACTTCCATGAGGGTTTGCGGCGGCGGATGTAAAAGCCGTGTATGGAGGCAGATTATGGCCGATCTGTATGAATGTGAAATACGCATCCTGAAACAGGAGGAAGGGCCTGCTTACGGCGCGGCGATACTGGCCGGAGTGGGAGCCGGGGTGTTCGGTAATGTGGTGGATACCTGCCGGAAATTTATCAGCACCAGCCGGGCGGAGACACCGATTCCCCGGGAAGTGAACCGATACAGGAATTATCACAGGCTGTATGACAGGTTGTATGAGGATATGAAAGAGGATTTCGGACTCCTGTATGATTTGGAGAGTCTCGAAGAGTAAAGGAAGCGGAACCTCTGCCGGGTAAAAGGGTGAAATATCGCCGGAGAGTAAGCTGGAAATAACAGGAAATAGTTTGCCGCGGAAGCGGTGTTAAACTATAAATATGGCAAAATGTGCCGAAAAAAGTGGAGGAAAGAACTATGAAGAAAAAAATCGTGGCAGCATTCACAATCGCGGTAGCAGCAACAGCTTTATTTGGCTGCTCAAACGCAGCGTCCGAGACGAAAGCGCCGGAAACGACTGCCCCGGCAGCCGAGGCGGCAGCGCCTGCAGAGACGGCCGAAGAGAAGGCGGAGGAGACCAAGGACAGTGCGGCAGAGGGCGGAAAAACCTTCGGTGTAACCTACTGGATTGAGTCGGATTTCTTTAAGACGGTGGCGGATTCCATCACGCAGGCGGCGGAAGCCGACGGAAATAAGACTGTCGTTGTGGATGCACAGCAGGACAGTACAAAACAGATTCAGATTATCGAAGATTTTATTGCACAGGATGTATCGGCAGTGTTCTTAAACCCGGTTGACAGGGATGCCGTAGCACCGGCTCTCCAGAAATTAAAAGAAGCCGGAATTCCGGTTATCAACTTTGATTCCTCCGTTGCAAACCTGGAATTGGTAGACGCTTATGTGGCAACCGACAACGTTCAGGCCGGAGAACTTTGCGGAGAATCCATGATTAAGGATTTCCCGGACGGCGGACAGATTGCAATCCTCAATTACCCGGCAAACAGCGCCTGCCTGGATCGTGAGGAAGGTTTCATGAAGACAATCGAGGGCAAAGGTTTTGAAGTAGTTGCAACTTTTGATGCGGAAGGTACGGTAGAAAAGGGCCAGAATATTACAAGCGATATCTTACAGGCTCACCCGGATATCGTAGCCATTTTCTCCATCAATGACCAGGCCGGTATGGGAGCTTATGCAGCATGCACAACATCCGGCGCAGACGTTGCGATATACGGCGTAGACGGCGCTCCGGAAGCAAAGCAGGTAATTGCGAAAGAGGGAAGTATCTACAAGATGACGGCAGCCCAGTCCCCAATCAAAATCGGAACAAACTGCTATGAAGTTGCAAAGACGATTTTAGGAGGCCAGAAACCGGAGCAGTTCCAGATTGATGTTCCCGCATTTACGATTGACAGCAGCAACATTAAGGATTACTTAAATGCCGGCTGGCAGTAAACGGCAGAAGCGGCGTTTCGCTGCGGTCCGGCTTTTATAGGCGGAGTGAGGAGACGTTTTAAGTGGGCGGCATGCGACTTGCCGCCCATTTTTTGAAACAGGCCTTTTGAGGAAGAGACATAGGAAATGGGAAGATATGAAGGAGCAAAATATGGAACAGTTGCTTAAAATGGATGGAATCACGAAATCCTTTTCTGATGTAAAAGTACTGGAGGACGTCAGGCTGGAGCTGCGCTCAGGGGAGGTTCATGCACTGCTTGGCGAAAACGGCGCAGGCAAATCCACGCTGATTAAAATCCTGGGAGGCGCTTACAGCAGGGACGGCGGCGAAATATATGTGGATGGAAAAAAGGTGGATATCACCAATGTGGACAGTGCGAAAAAACATGGTATCCGGGTGATTCACCAGGAATTGATGCTGATACCGTATATGACGGTCGCTGAAAACATATTTCTCGGCCAGGAGCCGAAGACGCAGCTTGGGACGGTTGACACCGCAAAAATGAATGCGGATGCGGCAGCATTCTTGAGCGCCCTGGAACTTAAGCTGGAGCCGTCGCAGATAGTGGGGAAACTTAATATTGCGCAGCAGCAGATGGTGGAGATCATCAGGGCAATCTCCTTTGGGGCAAAGATTATTGTCATGGATGAACCGACCTCCTCCCTCACGGACACGGAGGTGGATGTGCTCTTTGAGGCAGTGAAGAAACTGAAAGAAAAGGGCGTAGGTATTATATACATCAGCCACAGGATGTCGGAGTTAGATGTGATTGCGGATCGTATCACCGTAATGAGGGACGGAAAGTACATTGACACGGTGGTGACGGAGGATACTTCCCACGATAAGCTGGTCAGCCTGATGGTTGGGAGGACACTCGGCGATCTGTATGAAAAACATAACCATTCTACTGGTGAAATTGTACTCAGGACCGAACACCTGGCATCGGGAAAGGAGGTAAGGGACGTTTCCTTTGATCTGCATAAAGGGGAGGTTCTCGGATTCTCCGGACTGGTCGGTTCGGGCCGTTCGGAGGCCATGGCCTGTATCTTCGGGCTGAGAAAAAAGGATGGTGGAATCGTTAAACTGGAAGGAAAAGAGGCCAGGATCCACAGCGTCAGGGATGCGATGAATCATGGGATAGGCCTTGTGCCGGAGGACAGGAAAAAAGAGGGGATTTACCCGGTACAGGGAATCCGCTTCAATGCAACGCTGGAGGTTCTGGGAGAATTTTTAAAAGGCGGGCGTTACGACAGAAAAAAAGAGCTGGAACTCACCAAAAGATATGTTGATGATATCATGCAGACAAAATATTCGGGAGTGGAACAGGCGATCGGACGCCTGAGCGGCGGAAACCAGCAGAAGGTGATTATCAGCCGGTGGCTGCTGGTAACAAAAAAAATCCTGATTCTGGACGAACCCACCAGAGGAATTGACGTAAAAACGAAATCGGACATTTATCATCTGATCGACAAATTGACGGCAGACGGTCTGTCCATCATTTTTATTTCCTCCGAGATGCCGGAATTAATCAACATGTGCGACCGGATCGTGGTTATGAACCAGGGGCGCACCACCGGAATACTGAATCGTGAGGAATTCACCCAGGAAAGAATTATGGAATTATCGACAAAGGAAATCTAAGGGGAAAGAAGTGAAATTATGAAAAATAAATTTGGACAGTCGGTTGTCAACACGGTTAAAATGAATTTCGGGATTTTGATGGGCCTGTTTATCCTGTGTCTTGGCCTTACCTTTATGACAGATAAATTTGCTACGGTTACAAACTTTTTTAATGTGGTCCGCCAGATTACCATCAATCTGTATCTGGCCTGCGGCATGACATTTGTCATCCTTCTCGGCGGGATCGATCTGTCCGTCGGCTCGGTGATCGCGGTTACGGGATGTGTCAGCGCCGGAATGATCACCTGGCTGGGACTTCCCGTTCCGGTGGGAATTGTGATCGGCCTGTTCTTCGGAACGCTGATTGGGGGGCTTAACGGAATCATTGTCTCACGCACCACGATTCCTGCATTTATCGTGACTCTGGCTACAATGAACATCGGCAGGGGCATTGCCAGAATTTATACCCATGCCCAGACAATCGCCGTACTCGACGATTCCTATACCTTCTGGGGAATGGGCAGCATTTTCGGACTTCCCATCCAGTTGTATCTGATTATTGCCGTTGTGATTGTCTCCTCATTTATATTAAACCGTACCAGGCTGGGACGCCATATCTACGCCACCGGCGGTAACAGGATGGCGGCGGAATACTCCGGTATTAATGTAAAATGGGTTACATTCTTTGTATTTGCCTTCAGCGGATTTCTGGCGGCGCTCGCCGGAGTCCTGACCGTGGGCAGGACATTTACGGCCACAATGATTATGGGTGACGGAGCCGAGATGGACGCCATCGCCGCCGTTGTTCTCGGAGGCACCAGCATGAGCGGAGGAAAAGGAAGCATTTCCGGCACTGTAATCGGTGTTATTGTCATTGGAATCCTGAAAAACGGCATGAACCTGCTGGGTATCGATTCTTCCTGGCAGTATGTGGTGCAGGGCATTGTAATACTGATTGCCGTTTATATCGATTACATTAAATCCGGCGGCTCCCTTCAGGCTCTGGTCAGGTCACTGAAGAGAAATTAAGGGCCGCCATGTCGGAGCGAGGGCCAAAAGATGATAAAGACAGGGGACAGATGGATATGAAAAGTGAGACAGTTGTAGAAAAGGTTTTGGAAGAACTTTGCCAGTGCGTCGAAAGCGTTCCTCCGGAAACCCTGTACAGGCTGACCGGGGAATTTGAACGGGAAAAACGGATTTTCTGTGACGGAGCGGGCCGGAGCAGGCTCCAGGCGGAGGGGTTTGCCATGAGACTGACACAGATGGGATTTCAGTCGAACGTGGTGGGGGAACCCACGACCCCAGCTCTGACGGGCGGGGATATTCTCTTCATTCTGAGCGGTTCCGGGGAGACTCCGATGCTGATTGAACATGCATCCAGAGCCCGGGAAATCGGAGCCTCGATTATCCTTGTGACAACCAGGGGAGATTCCACTCTTGGAAGGCTCAGCGACGAGACCGTTCTTCTGAACGCGTCCGCCAAAAACAGGAGATCCGGCGAGTCCATACAGCCCATGGGGAGTCTTTTTGAGCAGAGCGCCGGTATTCTCTGTGATATTATGGTTCTGCTTCTGATGGAACAGCATCAGATAAGCAGTGAAGAAATGTATAAGAACCACAGCAATCTGGAGTAGTGGGAGGATAATCAATGGAAGATAAGAAAATCAAGCTGGGAGCGGTTGCCTGGGGACTGCCCGGAGGAGGACTTTATGCACCGAGGGTTGCCAGGGAGGCGGGACTCGATGGAATCCAGTTGGAACTTGGCAGCTATGAGGCCGGATATCCTCTGTCACAGAGAGAAGTGCAGGAGGGGTATCTGGAGGACCGGGAGCGCTATGGGATTGAATATCCGGCGCTTGTTTTAAACGATGTGATGGTCCACGAATTCATCCACGGCAGGAATACGCAAAACGGAGCGATTGCATACGATCAGATTGCGCTGGGGATTGAAACGGCCGGCCGGTTGGGGATCGATCGGATTATGATACCGAACTTTCTTGAAAACCTGATCCGGAGTGAAGAACATGTGGAGAATACGAAAGAAGCGCTGCGCTATGCATGCCGCGCCGCCGCTTCGAAAGGAATCCTGATTCTGACGGAAAATGCATTGGACTCAGAGGCACAGATACGGATGCTTAAGGAGCTGAATGAGCCAAACCTGAAGGTTCACTTTGACACACAGAACTTTAAATTTAACTTTGACATGGATCAATGCGAACAGCTTAGGGGACTGTATTCGTGGATGGACAGTGTGCTTCATACGAAGGACGGGATAGAGAATCCGGGTGACCGTCTTCTGGGCCAGGGAAATACTGATTTCTTCGGCCAGATGCGGTATCTGAGGCAGCAGGATTTTGCCGGATGGATTGTGACGGAGAATTATTATAATCTGATGCCTCTCCGGGCGGAGGCGCCGGAGAACCGGCAGATGGAGCTGCTCAGGAGGGATATGGAAACAATACGAAGGTGCTTTGAAGCGTAGTGATTTAGGCAGGAGGCAGAGGAGGCGTTACAGAGATACACTA
>CATWBR010000062.1 GCA_958349075.1 uncultured Clostridium sp. | reverse complement strand
ACGTTCTTCGTTCGTTTTCATAAAATTCACCTCATGTCTTATTATATAGTATTGAATACTAGATGACAAGGGGGAAAAGTATTTATTTGAAGTCCCGGCGAAAATGTCTTGACAAAACTATACGCGTACAGTACAATGCAGATATAACATTACTGTACGCGTATAGTTTCTTCGGGAGATGTTCTGCATTGGCCATGCAGACAAAATATAAGAAGTTTTTCCGAGGAAGGGCGGCGGATATCTGTCCGGAAAATTATAAGCCGCTGCCCGGTATGAAAGGAGGAATTGACTGCCCTGGGCCGGTTTGGACTGCCGATGTACTATTTTTCTATATTCCAATGTGAATCAATAAGGCTTGTCCCGGAACGGATAAGCACGGTTTTAAATGGAGGGGAAGGTAACGTATGAATACGACCATTTTGATTGTAGTCCTTGCGATCTATCTGCTTGCCATGCTCGGTATCGGGCTGGTAGGTAAAAAAAAGTATGGCGGTAACTTTGATTCTCTGATTTCAGCAGGCAGGAGCGCGGGCGTCTTTATGTTTGCCGGCGGCGCGATCGGTGCCCACATAGGAAACGGTTTCGTTGTAGGAGGTACGGCGGACGCCGCTTCGGTTGGGCTTTCGGGTATGTGGTATGGGATGTGCTGTGCCATATCATACATATTCTGTGCATTTTTCTTAAATAAGCGTGTATACAGAGCGGGACATATCTCGCTTCCCGAATTTCTGCGTGCCAGATATAATGACAAGTTCACGTCCGTCATGTTCAGCCTTGTGGCAACGGTCGGCCTGGTGGGAAATATCGGCGTACAGATTCTTGCGGGTAAGGCACTGTTTATTTCCATGGGGCTGAACGGTAACCTGGGAGCGGTTGTAATCACGCTGGTGGTTCTTGCCTATTCCGCGCTTTCCGGCCTGTGGGCTGCCATGGCTACCTCGGTCGTGCAGATTGGGGTTATTACCGTCGGACTGATCCTTACCACGGTGACACTGTTCACAAGAGGCGGATTTTCCGTCATCACCGAAGCGGTGGCGAGCGGGGCTCTGCCAGACACCTTTTTTAGTCCGCTTCCCCAGGGAGGGCTTACCTCGGTTATGCTGATGCTGGTTCCCATTACCATGGCTGTAATGGCGGATCAGTGTACGGTCCAGCGTATCGTTGCATGTAAGAGTGAAAGTACGGCAATGAAGGGATGGATTCTCTCCATTGTCATGATTGTCCCCCTGGCTTTGATGCCTACATTTATTGGAATGTACGGCGCGGCTGTCTACGGTGCTTCAGGCACCAGCAGCTTTTTTACCGTAATTTTAAACGGTCTCCACCCGATTATCGCGGCGGTTATGGTGGCAGCGGTCCTGGCGGCGATTATGTCCACGGTAGATGCCTTCTTCGTGGCCATCAGCACCGTTATCCTGAACGATTTGTACCGGGGAATGATTAACCCCAAGGCGTCGGAAAAGACCCTGACGGCAGGCAATTACGTCATTACCGCGCTGGTGGCCGGCGTCGGACTGGCTATCGCACTGCTGGCAAACAATATTGTCAGCCTGCTGGTATCCTGCTGTGCGTTTGTGGCTGCCGGTTCCTTTGCCCCGTTTATGGGCGGTCTGCTGTGGAAGGGAGGCACCCGTACCGGCGCCATCGTCTCATCGGTTACGGGTATCGCGTTTATGACGCTTAGCCTGACCGGCATTCTGCCTTTGCCCATGGGCGAGGTGTCACCTACGGCGATCTCTCTGGTTGTCTATATCATTGTCAGCCTTGCGACCAGACCGAAGGAAGCGGCGGCGGTTACTGTTCACAGGTAGTATTCCGCGAGGTGTTTTCGGGCGCTTTTTGCGCGAAAATCCCGAGTTGCACGGCGCGAAACGGCATTTTTTGCCGTTTCTGTGCATCGCGAAGCGGGTTATTGTTCGCACCACTGCTGTTTTCCAGTGGTGTGAACAGTAAGCAGCAGCGGGCCGGTAACGGCGGATTGTCGGTTTAGTGAAATTATATGTGGATTCGTATATTGAAATAAAAAGCATAAGGGAGGAATTCTCATGGCTGAGAAGCGATTTAAAACAGATGTACTGGTTGTCGGCGGCGGACTTGCCGGATGCTTTGCCGCTGTTACCGCAAGGGAAGCGGGAGCGGAAGTAATCCTTGCCGAGAAGAATTACTGCGGAAAAAGCGGTAACAGTAACTTTGCCCGCGATATGATGCTCTTCAAGGAAGAGTGGGGCGATGACATTCAGGAATGGCGGGATCAGTTCATTGGCATTGGTGAATATATTGTCAACCAGGACTGGGTGGAAATCCTGCTGAAGGAATCATATGACCGTTACCGGGATTTGGTAAGCTGGGGAGTCCCGTTCTATTTAAAGGAGGAAGGCGTCAAGGGAATGCCGGGAGAAGATCACCCTTACGGCAATGCCGTTATGTCCGATGATGTAGGCCTGCCGGGACCGGAGGAAGAACCCTTCCGTTACCGCCACCAGAGAACGAAATACCGCAAGGCTACGGCCATCATCAAATTTGGCACACGTGAGAAAATGATGATCTGCCGCAACAAAGTTGAGAGCAGCGGAGCAACCATCCTGGATCGCCTGATGCTCACCGATCTGATCAAAAAAGACGGCAGGGTAGCAGGGGCATCGGGTTTCAATACACAGACAGGGGACTTTTATGCAATTGAGGCTAAAGCGGTCATCATCTGTTCCGGCGGACTTACTTTCCGTCCTGCATATTATGGCGTTCATCACAACGCCGGAGAGGGAACAACCATGAGCTACCGCGCAGGCGCCGAAGTGACCGGCATGGAGTTCGGCAGCGGCATCTGGGTTACAAAAGACTGCGACAGTGTGTGTATCGACGGTCCGGTGGCCGAACTGGGACTGACTCACGATGCCATCACCAACGGCCTGGGTGAAGAATTCCTGGATTCCACGGCCCATCTGCCTACAAACATCCACTGGGCGATTGAGGAACATAAGGGTAAGGGGCCGCTGTACCATGAGGCGTATGGCTACGACAGGAATGAGTATAAAGAGGCAATTGATAAATATAATCAGACCGCGGAAGGTCCGTGGATTACGATGATGGACAGGGCGGGCATCGATATATTTAACGACCGGTTTGAACAGTACATGGATTTTATCGGAAATCTCTGGCCGGGCGGAGTGAAGATTAACCTTGGCTGTGAAACAAACGTCCCCGGCCTCTATGCGGCAGGTGACGCCTCGGGCAATGATTTTACCGGACCCACCTACGGCACGCTCGGAAGCGGCATGTGTAATGCGGCCGTAACCGGCCACAGGGCAGGCGAGAGCGCTGCAAAATATGTGAAGGAAACCGACATGCCGGAGGTTCCGGAAGAGATGATTTCCAATCTGAAACAGACTACTATGGCACCGCTGGAGCGCAAATGCGGTTTTAAGACGGAACATGTGCTGCAGAGGATTCAGCAGACGCTGTTCCCTTATGAAGTCCGCCTGGTTATGCATGAAAAACGCCTGAATGCGGCGCTTACAATGATTGAATTCTTTGAACACCATTTCCTGCCGAAGACGTTTGCAAAAGATTTCCACGATCTGAGGAATTATCATGAGGTGAGGAGTATGCTGACCGGGGCCGAGCTGATGCTTAAGACGGCCATGTTCAGAAAAGAGTCCAGAGCCTGGTTCTTCCGCGAGGATTACCCCAGACGCGATGATGAGAACTGGTTAAAATGGGTAATTGCAAAAATCGATGAACAGGGAGAGATGGAGTTAACCACGGAGGACGTTCCGGAGAAGTGGCAGGGAGACAGGTCCCTTCCGTATGAGGAGAGATATATGCTGCAGTATGGATATGAGGAGGAGTAAGATATGGCAATTCAAAACATTGATACCGGCAAATGCATCGGCTGCAGGAAATGTGTTAATTCATGTCCGATGGACGTAATCCGGTTTGACGAGGTGGAAAAGAAGGCTGTTGCCAAATATGTGAACGATTGTGTCTGCTGTTATAACTGTGAGCTGGATTGTCCCACCCATGCTATTTTCGTAAACCCGAAACGTGCCATTCCCGTTCCGCCGGCATGGTTTTGAGTGAAAATTAAAAGTGAAATGCAGAAAGCAGAAGTCCAGGCGTTTGAAGCCGGGCTTCTGCTTTCATCGTTTTTGCACGGTATTTCATGCGGCGGCACACTGGTTATTTTGAACCGTCATCATCGGAATCCGGGGTGTTTTTGGGCAGGCTGATCATCTGCCAGTCTAAAAGCTCCGGGTTTTCTTTCAGAATCCGTTCCGCCAGTTTCCTGCATTCTTCTTTTTTCTTCGTTAAAATCTCATCCACCTGCGGGAATTTCCAAAAGCTCATGAAGGAATCAAACACAAGGTTTGGTATTGGTTCCTGAAGCAAATCCAAATGTTCTGCATACAGCACCAGCGTCCTCTCAAGGCTGACGGAAATATGATTGCCGTACCAGCCCAGACGTTTGATTTCCTGGTCGCTCATCTCGGGGCAGTATTTGTCGCGGATGCAGGTATAGGTTCTGAGTCCCGAGGAGGCGATTACATCCAGCATGATATCCTCCCTCAGAATATCTTTATAAAAAGCTGCATAGTCTTTCGAAGAGAAAACCATATGATCCAGGTTAACCAGTACGCCTAGGTGAAGAATCGGATCCTCATGCACATCGACATATTTGTCGATACACCGGCTGTTCTGGGACGATATCTGCCGGGCAATTAATCTGGCAATTTCATCTTTTGTACTGAAATAATAGGTAATCAAAGCAAGGCTGACATTTGCCTCTTTGGCTATCTGGCGCATCCCCGTTTTGCTGTATCCCTGCAAGGTGAATAACTTGGTGGCAACCTTTAAGATCTCCTCTTTTTTATCTTCCCTGCCATTCCTGGCCGATGTACTATATTTCATAAACAGGCTCCCACTTTCCATAGAATAAATTTATCATAGCAAGGGGGAAAAGAAATGTCAACAATTGGATTGCGGCGGTTTTTTTCCGTGACAGGAGCAGTAAAATATATTATAATAATGGTTATTGTCCGTGCCCCTGTAAAAGGCATAGGTGCCGCGGACAGGAGAACGAGAGAGGTTCGCATCAGAAAAGGCGGTAGGAAACATGAACAAATACGAATTACTCAATCCGATGCAGCAGGAGGCGGTTTACCACACGGAAGGCCCCCTTCTCGTGCTGGCTGGCGCAGGTTCCGGAAAGACCAGAGTATTGACTCACAGGATTGCATATCTGATAGAAGAAAAAAAGGTGAATCCATGGAATATCATGGCGATTACCTTTACCAACAAGGCGGCGGCCGAGATGAGGGAGCGTGTGGACAAGATTGTCGGTTTCGGTTCCGAGAGCATCTGGGTGAGCACCTTCCACTCTTCCTGTGTGAGGATTCTGCGGCGTCATATCGAATATCTCGGATACAGCACGAATTTTACCATCTATGACGGCGATGATCAGAAGACTCTGATGAAGCAGATATTCAAGAAGCTGGATGTCGATACGAAACAGTTTAAGGAGAGGGCGGTTCTTAGCAAAATCTCTTCTGCAAAGGACGATATGATTACGCCGGAAGAATTTGAACTGAATGCAGGCGGGGATTTCCGTGAGAAGAAGGTTGCCCAGATTTATAAAGAGTACCAGAAAGAGCTGAAAAAGAACAACGCCCTGGACTTCGACGATTTGATTGTCAAGACGGTGGAACTGTTCCAGAACGCACCTGAGGTTCTCGATTACTATCAGGAAAGATTCCGTTACATAATGGTGGATGAGTACCAGGATACCAACATGGTCCAGTTCAAGCTGGTCGATCTGCTGGCTGCAAAATACAGGAATATCTGTGTGGTGGGTGACGACGATCAGTCGATTTATAAATTCAGGGGAGCTAATATTGAGAATATCCTGAGTTTTGAGAAGGCATTTCCGGGTGCGAAGGTAATCAAGCTGGAACAGAATTACCGTTCCACCCAGAATATCCTCAATGCGGCCAACGAAGTAATCCGGAACAACCGCGGAAGAAAAGACAAGACCCTCTGGACGGCCAACGACGAGGGAAACCAGGTGCGTTTCCTGCAGTTTGACACGGCCTATGAGGAGGCGGAGGCGATTGTGAAGGATATACGCCGGGAGAAGGAAGATTCCGGATGCGAATATTCCGACTTTGCGGTGCTCTACAGGACCAACGCCCAGTCGCGTCTTTTAGAGGAGAAATGTATTCTTTACAGTATCCCGTACCGTCTGGTGGGAGGCGTTAACTTCTACCAGAGGAAAGAGATTAAGGACATTCTCTGCTATTTAAAGACGATCTCCAACGGGCAGGATGATCTGGCCGTACAGCGTATCGTCAATGTGCCGAAGCGCGGCGTCGGGGCGACATCCATCGGAAAGGTTACGATGTTTGCCTCTGCCAATGGGATGAGCTTTTACGATGCATTACTGCGCGTCAAGGGAATCCCGACCATGGGAAAAGCGGCGGACAGGATCGGCGTTTTCACGGAGCAGATCGAAGATTTCAAAGCGCGTATGCCGGAGATGACGATCCAGGAACTGATTAAAGAGATCCTTGAGAACACGGGGTACAAAAAAGAGCTGGAGGCAGAGGGCGAGATCGAGTCGGAGACGCGCCTCCAGAATATAGAGGAATTAATTAACAAGGCGGTCAGCTACAGTGAGAATTCGGAAGAACCGACACTGGACGGTTTTCTCGAGGAGGTTGCGCTGGTTGCCGATGTGGATAATATGGACGAGTCAGAGAACCGGATTATCCTGATGACGCTCCACAGCGCCAAGGGACTGGAATTCCCTTATGTATATTTAAGCGGTCTGGAGGACGGACTGTTTCCGAGCAGCATGTCCATCATGTCGGACGATAAGGATGCGGTCGAGGAGGAGCGCCGCCTCTGCTATGTAGGTATTACAAGGGCCAGGGAGAAACTGACACTGACCGCGGCCAGACAGCGCATGACCAACGGCGAGACGAGATTTTCCAGGGTCAGCCGTTTTGTGGAAGAGATTCCTTCGTGGCTGCTGGAACAGGTGGAGCAGCCGTCCGTATTTGGAAGGGCGCCCGCAAGAGCCTGGGGAGGCGAAGCCTCCGGAAACGGGGACAGCTTTGGCAAAGCGGCGGCCTCCGGCTGGGGCAGGAAATCTTCCGAAGGAGAAGAGGCAGGCCTGCCATGGAACCGTTCGGGCGGTATTACGACCGGCTGGGGAGCATCCGCCGGTGGCCAGAATGCAGCGGGAAGCCGCAATTCCGGAATTTCCAACGGGGGCGGAACCGGAACAGAGGGCAGTTTCGGAAGCGGACGCGGCCTCAGCGCTTTCGGCCAGAAACCGAATGCCTATGCCTCAAAGACGGCGTCGGGAGCCCCTGCCTTTGGAAAGTCATTCTCCGTGCAGAAGGCCTCTCACCTGTCATACTCCGAGGGAGATCGGGTAAAGCATATTAAGTTCGGTGAGGGTACGGTTAAAAAGATAGAGGACGGCGGCAAAGATTACGAGGTCACCGTAGAGTTCGAACGGGTAGGTGTTAAAAAAATGTTTGCATCTTTTGCCAAATTGATAAAATTGTAATAAAAATCTGATTTTTATTCACAATAAGATAGTAAAAACCTGACTTTGATGATATAATATAAAAGAAAAAACATCGGTGCAGGATCACGGAAGAAAGGATGTGGAACCTATGAATAAATTCGATATGATGGGTAAGGATGCATTATCTAAAGTGGAAGAGATCATGAACGCTACAAAGCTGAATGAGTTTTTACACAGAAAAGAAGAGGAAGAGAAGAAGAAAACCTGTATCCTCTGGATTCTTGCCATTATCGGTGTTGTAGCGGCTGTAGCAGCTATCGCTTACGGTGTTTACCGCTTCTTTACACCGGATTATCTGGAAGACTTCGAGGACGATTTTGAAGATGATTTCGACGACGATTTCTTCGAGGATGATGCAGAAGACGAGAAAGAGTAAGAGAAGCACCAAAGGAAAGAATAAGGTACGGCAGGAATGCCGGTAAGCCTGAAGTACGGAACGAGAAAGTACGGATATGGAAAAATACTGATACAATAAAGTACAAGTACAGTAATGTGCGGATACGGAAAAGTACAAGTATGGTAAAATGCGGATACGGCAAAGTATAAGTATGGTAAAATACGGATACGGTAAAGTATAAGGTAAATACGGGTAGATAAAATATAAGATAACGGCAAGGCATGCTCGATCATGAGCGCCTTGCCGTTTTTAGTGAGTGGCGATGAAAAGTTCGCGGAGCGCGCAGGCTGCCGTTACATTCCCGCCAGCTCGGAGAGCTGCTCAAGGATTCCTTTTCCGCCGCTCACGGAGATGCTGCCTACTTTATCGCAGATTCTCTCCAGATACTCCATCTCTTTCAATTTCAGCAGTGTCTTGTTCTCATCCATCAGCCGGGCGGTATTCAGCAGGCTTCTGGTGGAGGCAACCTCCTCACGCCGCATGATGACATTGGCCTGGGCTTTTTTCTCTGCAACCAGGACCGTGTTCATGATGTCACGGATTTCACCGGGAAGGATGATATCTTTGATTCCCGCGTTTACAATCTTTACGCAGTAATCATCCTCCTGCTCTTTGAGCTGCCCGCAGAGTGAACGGCCGATCTCTTCCTTTTGGGCCAGCAGCTCATCGAGACGGAAACGGCCCACATATTCCCTGATGCAGAGCTGGGTTCCCGTGTACAGCCCGGCGGATGCCCCCTCGATTGTCTGCACAAGTTTTTCCGGATCTGTGATTCGGTAGCTGCAGACCACGTTTAAACGGATGCTTACCTTGTCGGCGGTCAGGATTTCCTGACCCTGGATCTCCAACTGCTGTATTTTCATATTGAAAATTTTGCAGGTTACCTCTTTACCGTAATTCCAGAAATACCAGGTACCCTGCTCCAGGCGTTTCTCAAACCGGCCGTCAAAGTACAGAAGACCGAGCTCACCGTCTTTGATTGCGATTTTCTTATAGAATTTCATCGGCATCAAATCGATGTAATATCTCGGCAGTGTCTGATCCATGTAGGGATTGGTGATATCTACAAGACGGATTTCCACCTCCTCATAGACATTCCAGTACATAGCCTCAGGGCCGGTAAGAACCTCTTTGAATGCTTTGTTTACGAAACGGATGCCAAGGCATTCGTCGGGAATATTTACATGTACGACTCTGGCCGCAAAGGCCTGGTTTTTCAGCAGGATTTCAGCCGGGATACCGCAGGTGTCGACGCTGCCCGTCATCGGTACGGTTTTCACTTCGTAGCCCAGTCTCTTTATGTAATGGTAGCTGCCGGCGGTGAGAAAACCCTGAAATCTTCCGTCTTTTAACAGATAACCGCATTCCTGCTCTTTGATTGTATATTTCATACTACTACCTCCTTTATGTGTTAAAACTTTATGTGCTTATACTTTAAATTTTCTTTCAAAATAATTTGTTGAGAATGGAAATGCCCCTTCTTCATCAAAATACTGCGGACCGCTCGTTGAGGGCCGGCGTTTCCCGTATGGAGACGGCGCCTGAAATCGGCTCTGTCCCGGAGCGGGTCCTGCCGGGCCGGTATCCGGATTGGCTCAGGCAGTTTCTGACTGCTCTCCGTGAAAATTGTCCGGCACTGGAAAGTCCGCTTTGCGTCTTTCCATCGCTGAACGAATTTCTAAGGAACGCGGAAGGAGGGACATTTCTGATCCCTGGTTAGTTTGGTTTGGCCAACATCTTATCAGGATGTTCCAAAATTTTAATGATTGCTATACCGCTTAGCTACATGCTTTCGCAAGGAAGGATTCGAACCTCCGTAATATCATGTGGTGCTGACTGCCCGGAATACCCTCCGTTCAGGGACGGCGGCACCGCGGAGGCTCCTGTGTGGAAAACCTCTCACCTGTGAGACAGCCTGCCTGGCAGTTCCATACCGGATTGCCATGGCTTAATCATAGAGGATGCAGAGAGAAAGATCATTTAAAAAAAGTTGCGATCTTCCTGAAAATGGAATTTCTGAAGATAATAGTATTGGAGGAGATTTGTTTGTACCGGAATTTGACAAGAAGCAGGACAGACGTTAGACTGGAGACAGACGGTTACGGTTTCCCCGGGGATGGGGACGAAGATAAGGGGATGTGAAAATGGCGGAGTTTCAGGAACTGATTAAAAATTTTGACCGCATTCGCGACTATATGCGGCAATTTTATATATATGGGTTTAAGGTGCGGGGTGACTATGATAAGAAGAGTGCCAGGACCTATGATAATGAGAGGCGGCGGATTGAGAGCTGGCTTTCCGATTATATGGAGTCGGAATATACTTCAAAGGGAAAACAGGTTTATATCAATGTGGACAGCAGGACGATCAGCCAGAATCCTCTCTATGCCGCATGGAAGGCAAAAAGTTTTACAGACAACGATATCATGCTTCATTTTTTTATCCTGGATCAACTGTGTGGGAAAAGTGAGGGAATGAGTGCGGGAGAGCTTGGCGACAGGATGGCGGAGAGCTACGGCGTTGTCTTCGACAGTCAGACGGTCCGTCTGAAGCTGAAAGAATATGAGGAACTGGGAATTCTGGAAGCCGTGAAAACGGGAAAGTCGCTGGCATATTTTTTAAAACCGTGCTTTTCGGATACGGTAGAGGGGATGCCGGAGCATGAAACGTGGGGACATGTTCTGACAGCGGTAAAATTCTTCCAGGAGGCGGCTCCCTTCGGATTTCTGGGCAGCACCATCCTGGATCGGGAAAATGCGGCCAACGATATGTTTCAGTTCAAACACCATTTTATAGTACATACATTGGAGGACGGCGTACTGCTGAGTATTCTGGAGGCGATTCAGGACCGGAGGAAAATATCCTTTGTCAATAAGAGCAGCCGCAGCGGCAGCACGTCGGTTATAAAGGGGCTGCCTCTCAGGATTTTTGTAAGCGTCAGGACCGGACGAAGGTATGTATGCTGTTACCTGGAGAACCGGAGACGCTTTATGAATTACAGACTGGACTGTATCGAGCAGGTCAAAATGACGGAGGTGTGCGGTGAATATGAACAGTGGAAAGAACTTCTTAATAAGAACATTGCCCGTTGCTGGGGAGTCTCGTTCGGGGGCCCCGAGCGTCTGGAAGAAATACGCATGAAGGTGCGTATTAATGAGGAGAAAGAAGGCTACATATTGAACCGGCTCCGCCGGGAAGGGCGCGGCGGCGAGATCACCAGAACGGGAGAAAATGAATACCTCTACTGCGGCACATTTTTTGACACAAATGAGATGCTTTCCTGGGTCAAAACCTTCACCGGCCGGATTCTGGATATTGAGGGCAGCAACCCGGTTTCCATTGCAAAGGTGAAGCGGGACTGGGAACGGATGTACGAGATGTATTGTGAGGAGTAGGAAATGGAATTATTTGATAAGGTTTATAGCTGTTATTATCAGGTCGTACGGAAAATCCTGACAGAGGCAGGAAAACAGCCGGTGACGGAAAAGCAGATGGAAGCGCTGATAAGGAAGTACGGTTTTCAGGAGAGTGTTTTCGTCATTCTCCCCAAACTGCTTGGCGGAGAATGGGCTCTTTTGAAAAAAGAAGACGGTAGAACCTACTCCCCGGCCGTGGGCGGGGCGCCCTGCCCTCCCCTTACACTGCTCCAGAAAAGCTGGCTGAAATCGCTGCTGGCAGACAGAAGAATCGGCCTGTTTCTCAATGAGCGGGAGCGTGAGTGGGCGGTTGAAGTTCTGAAGGATGTTACGCCTCTGTACAATGAGGATGATTTTTATTATTTTGACAGATACAGCGATGGGGATGACTATGAATCGGAACAGTACCGTGAGAATTTCAGGACGGTATTGAATGCCCTGGAACAGGGGCAGGCGCTGTTTGCCGCGTATGAGGGGAAACAAAAAGATACATTTACCTATGAGGTTCTGCCGTACCAGCTTCAGTACTCTTCTAAAGACGACAAGTTCCGGCTCTGCTGCCGCCAGTATGCACACAGAGGTTTTCGCAGGGAAATCCTACTGAACCTGGGCAGGATCAAGGCCTGTCATCCCTCAAACCGCGAAGTATCCGCGAATGTGGAATCCTTCCGGTTTAAAAACGGCAGAAGCACGAAGGAACCTGTAGTAATAGAAATAAGCGGTGAGAGAAACTCGCTGGAACGCTGTATGCTGCATTTTGCAAGTTATGAAAAACATACGGAATTTGACGGAGAGAAAAATACCTGCCGCTGTTCCATTTATTACGATAAAGCGGACGAGACGGAGCTGCTGATCGATATTCTCTCCTTTGGCCCCGTAGTCCGGGTGTTGGGGCCGGAATCCTTTTTAAAGCTGGTCAAAGAGAGGGTGGGCAGACAGCACAGGCTGATGAGCAGAG
The DNA here is from genome assembly GCA_958349075.1 of uncultured Clostridium sp. Taxonomy (GTDB): domain Bacteria; phylum Bacillota; class Clostridia; order Lachnospirales; family Lachnospiraceae; genus Otoolea. The sequence continues at coordinate 1,533 of CATWBR010000062.1, read as the reverse complement.
AAATATAATACAGGGATTTTGCTTTTCATCTGCCCGGTTTTCGTGTATACTAAAGCATGTTTAAAACAGCCTTCATCCGCTTTAAAGGGCTGTGTTTCCATATAGAATTTAGAGAAGGAGTTAATGATAGAGATGAAAAAGGGAGAAGTATACGAGGGAATCGTGGAGAAAATTGAATTTCCGAATAAGGGAATTGTCAGGATAGAAGATGAGAAGGTAGTCATAAAAAATGCCCTGCCGGGGCAGAAGATCAGCTTTTTGGTTAATAAGAAGAGAAAAGGTAAATGTGAGGCACGTCTGCTCGCGGTTCTGGAGCCTTCTAAAATCGAGACGGAAAAGAAGGTATGTCCTCATAACGGCATCTGTGGAGGCTGTCTGTATCAGACCGTACCGTATGAAACGCAGCTTGAAATCAAGCGGGAACAGGTAAAGGAGCTGATTGACGGCGTATGCAGTGATTATGAATTTGAGGGAATCAAGGGGAGTCCTGCCCCGGATGGTTACCGCAATAAAATGGAATTTTCTTTCGGTGATGAGGTGAAGGACGGTCCGCTGGCCCTTGGAATGCATCGCCGCGGAAGTTTCTACGATGTGGTGACAACCGGTGAATGCCAGATTGTGCATAAAGATTTCTGTGATATTCTCCTCTGCTCCAAGCAGTATTTTGAGGAGAGGGGGACAGGCTTCTATAAGAAAATGCAGCATACGGGCTATCTGCGCCACCTTCTTGTGAGAAGGGCGGTAAAGACAGGGGAAATATTAATTGACCTGATCACGACAACCCAGATCGGGGCGGAGGAGGAGAAGGAGCTTCTGAATGGGTGGCTTCAGGCAATCCTGGCGCTGCCTCTGGAAGGAAAGATGGCTGGAATCCTGCACACGAAAAATGATTCCCTGGCCGATGCCGTGAAGGATGAAGGTACGGACATCCTGTATGGACAGGACTACTTCTTTGAGGAGCTTCTTGGCCTGAAATTCAGGATTTCACCATTTTCCTTCTTCCAGACGAATTCCCTGGGAGCGGAAGTGCTCTATGAAAAGACCAGAGAATACGTAGGCGATACAAAGGGAAAAGTTATTTTCGACCTGTACAGCGGAACCGGTACAATTGCCCAGATTCTTGCGCCGGTGGCCGAGAAGGTGGTTGGTGTTGAGATCGTGGAGGAGGCTGTGGAGGCGGCAAAGAAGAATGCCTTGTTAAATGGCCTGGAAAACTGTGAATTTATTGCGGGCGATGTACTGAAGGTTGTGGACGGGCTTGAGGATAAGCCGGAGCTTATCGTACTCGATCCGCCGAGGGACGGAATCCACCCTAAGGCGATTGAGAAAATCATTGATTTTGGGGTTAACCGGATGGTCTATGTGTCCTGTAAGCCGACCAGCCTGGCCAGGGATCTCGTGATTTTGCAGGAGAGAGGGTATAAGGTGGAGAAGGTTTGCTGCGTGGATATGTTTCCGGGGACGGCGAATGTCGAAACGGTAATAATGATGCGGAATTGTGGTTTAGAAAGGAATAGAGAGGGTTAATAACAA
>CATWBR010000061.1 GCA_958349075.1 uncultured Clostridium sp. | reverse complement strand
GGCCTGGGTCTTGCGATCGCCAAAAATATCGTGGATATGCACGGCGGGACAATCCAGGTGACAAGCGATTTGAACGGAACCGTCTTCACCGTTAAGCTGAAGACAAACTTTGACGTAAACAAAGAGAATTTTGACACACCGGCGTAATGCGGGGGAAGAGTGGACATGAAAGATCATATAAAACAGGGAAAAAGAGGGGCAGGCCTCTTTTTTGCCTTATTTGCACTAATATTCATGGCGGGTGCGGTACTGTTCCCGCTCAGAACCGTAGCGGCCGTCCAGGCGGGGCAGGACGCTCCTGTTACGATGGAGGTATCATACGGATTTGACGACACGGCAAAGGGGAACCGCTACCTGCAGGTAAAGGTTCTTATGCAAAACAGGGAAGAACAGGACTTTACAGGAAGACTGGAGATCCTGACCACCGAGTCGAGTATGGAGGTTTACCGCTACGATTACCCGATCTCGATCGACGGCAGCGGACAGGCGGAAAAGTCTGTCTACATCCCCCTCGGAATTAAGAGCGATCAATTGTTTGTCAGTATGACGGATGCGGGCGGCAATGAAGTGCTCAGGAAACGTCTGAAACTCAATATAAGCGGCGATGTGGCAGAGACGTTCGTCGGCGTGTTCAGTGATCATCCGGAAGATCTGCAGTTTATGGATGAAGTGGGAATCCACTACGGTTCTATCAAAATACGTCAGGTATACCTGACACGCGATTCGGCTCCGGAGGATGCTTTCGGATATGACCAACTGGACATGATTCTCGTGTCGGACTATGACTTAAACCAGCTATCCGAGGCACAGCATAAAGCGATTAGCCGCTGGATAGATGACGGCGGAACGCTTCTTGTGGGAGGCGGAACGCGGTACAAAGATTCCATGGGGCGCTTTGCCTCAGAGATTCTGGAACCGCCATATGAGGAGGCCGTTCTTCAGGAGGTTAATCTCGGGGCGGAATACTCACAGAACGCCCCTCAGGATGCCGTCATGGAGATGGTTTGTGCCAATATCGGACTGGAAAACGGATCGGCCCTGATGCCGGGGGATTCTTTTCCGCTCCTTTCGTATGTACACAGGAAAAAGGGAAGAATCGTTGCGGCGGCATTTGAACTGAAAGATATCAGGGGATTTTGTGAGACCCATCCCGCATTTATTGAAAAGTTTTACACAATGGCCATGGGTGAGATGAAGACCAACGAATTGGCCCAGATGGAATATTCCGGCTTTGCCAGCCTGTATTTTACCGTACAGGGGCTGATCAACACAGGGGACGCCGGAAGGCTGCCCAATATCATCCTCTACACATTTGTCATTGTTGTTTATCTGGTTTTGATAGGTCCGGTTATCTATCTCTATCTGAAAAAACGTTCCATACACCGGTACTATATGGGAGGCGTGACCGCCTGTGCCCTGATTTTCACGGGTATTATTTATATTATGGGAATGAGGACGCGGTTTCGGGAACCCTTCTTTACTTATGCGACGATTCTGGATGTTTCGGGAAAAGATGTGGAGGAGGAGACCTATGTCAATATCCGCAGCCCTTACAATAAACCGTATACGGTGAAGCTGAACCCGCAGTATGCGGTGAGGCCGGTAACGAAGGGCTATTACTATGATTCATATACCGCCACACGGTTTACAGGGGAGGAAGATTATAAGACGGATATCAATTTCCTTCCGGACAGAACCGAGATTAAGATACGCGATACCGTTGCATTTACGCCGAAACTGTTTATGCTGAGAAAACAGCTCGACAGGACGGAGCAGGTGGGAATAGACGGAAAAGTAGATATATATGGAGGGAAAATTGAGGGCACCCTGATCAACCGGTTTGATTACAAGCTGGAGGACGCCGTCCTGCTTCTCTACGGACAGGCCGTATTGCTGGGCGATATGGAACCGGGCCAGGAGATAGAACTGGCCGATTTGGAGATTCTCAATTACCCCCTGAGCTATACGTACGCCCTCTCACAACGGGTTACCGGAGGCGACCGGTATGAAAAGACGGATATCAACGACGAGGGGTATATGCGCTCACAGGAGCACAGCCGTCTGCTGTCCTTTTACCTGGATTCCGTTATGAATGAGTATACTCCTGAGGCAACGGTCGTGGGCTTCAGTCCCAACCAGACGGAAACGTTTCAGGAAGGCGATGATTTTGTCGCGGAGGGGCTCACGATGGTGACCGCCAAGGTGGAACTGAGCCGGGAGAAAGACGGCCTTGTTTACAGGACGGCACTGGAGCAGGATCCAAAGGTGATTTCGGGCAATTATCAGCCCAGATATAACAGCATGTACACGGGAGAACCGGCGGAACCCGCGATTATTGAGTATTCGCTCGGCAATGACCTGGATATCATCCAGGTGGATTTTAAGAAATTATCACCTGTATTTATCGACAACCCGAGATATCCATATCTGAATATTTTTGCCGGGAAGATGTATTTTTATAATTACGATACCGGACGCAATGATTTGATAGAGGAAAAGGACAGCTATACGGCCCAGGAGCTGAGGCCATACCTGTCACCGGCCAATACGCTCACCGTGAAATATGTCAGTGAGGGAACGAATGAGAACGGATGGGACAGACAGCTTCCGATGATTTACGTCACAGGGAGGGAAAAATAATGCTGGAGATTAGACAGCTTCGAAAAAAATACGGCAATTTCCAGGCCCTTGACGGTTTAAACCTGGAGATAGCCAAGGGGGAACTGTTTGGCTTTGTCGGTCCCAATGGGGCGGGCAAAACGACGACGCTGAAGATTGCGGCAGGCCTCCTGGCGCCGGACGGCGGCGAAGTGATTATAGACGGTGTGGACGCCGTCAGGGACAATACGGCTCTGAAGCAGAAGATAGGATATGTCCCCGACTTTTTCGGGGTTTACGATAACCTGAAGGTATCGGAATATATGGAGTTCTTCGCCTCCTGCTATGGAATAGAAGGGCTGATGGCCAGAAAAAGGTGCGGACTCCTGCTCGAACAGGTAAAGCTCGAGGATAAGGCCGACTTTTTTGTGGACGGCCTTTCCAGAGGAATGAAGCAGAGACTCTGCCTGGCAAGGGCCCTGATCCACGACCCGGAACTGCTGATCCTGGATGAACCGGCTTCCGGTCTGGATCCCAGAACGAGGGTGGAGTACACATTGATGCTGAAGGAACTGAGGGAACAGGGAAAGACTTTGATTGTAAGTTCCCATATGCTGTCGGAACTGTCGGAATTATGCACCAGCATCGGCATTATAGAGCAGGGAAGGATGGTCCTGCAGGGCAGCATGTCTCAGATTTTTGAGCGCGTCAATTCTTCCAATCCGCTTTTAATCTGCGTCTTCAGCAATAAAGAGAAGGCGCTGACCATATTAAAGAGCCATCCCTGCGTGCAGACGATATCGGTGAAGGAAGAGGAGATTAAGGTCGGTTTTATCGGGGATAAGCAGGATGAAGCCATGCTGCTTCAGCAGATGATAGACGCCGATGTAATGATAAGCGGTTTTATGAGAGAAAAGGGTAGTCTGGAAACGCTCTTTATGCAGATTACCGGTCACGAAGGAGAGAAGGCGGTGCTGAAACATGAAAATGAATCCGGTTTATAAAAGGGAACTGACTGTCAGCAGCCGCAGCAGCCGTATGGCGCTGATACTTCTGATATTTAACAGTGTTCTGGCCATAGTTGCCCTGTTCAATATGTTTACCGTTGTGGAACAGGTGAAGGTGACGGCGGAAATACAGTATTCCAGATTTCTGGAGCTGTACACCTTTGTCTCCTCCATAGAATTTCTGATGCTGATGTTTATCATGCCGGCTCTGACGGCCAGCAGCATCAGCGGTGAGAGGGAACGGCAGACGCTGGAACTGATGCTGACTACGACAATGCAGCCCAAGGAGATTATCCTGGGCAAATTCTGGTCGGCGCTTACGACAATGCTGATCCTGGCCATATCCGCGCTGCCGGTGCAGTCGCTGGTATTTGTGTACGGTGGAATCACGATTGCGGATGTGCTGGTGCTGTTTCTCTGTTACGGGATTGTGGCACTGTTTACGGGAGGCATCGGTATGTTTTATTCCTCCCTGCTGAAGCGTTCTACCGTAGCCACGGTCTGCACCTATGTCACCATCGTGCTGCTGGTGGCCGGGACGTATGCCGTCAATGTGTTTACATACCGTCTGGATGCCAATGAGATGAATTCCTACGTGTCGGTTTTAAACTCCGCGGCCAGACAGGCCAGCTCGGGTGGTTTTATTTACCTGCTGCTCCTGAATCCGGCGCTCACATTTTATTCCGTGATTAACGGGCAGGCGGGAGCCGGGGACATCCGCAAACCGTTTGAACAGTGGTTTGGGGCTCTGCCCGACAACTTTATTATGGATCACTGGGCCGGAGTGAGCATGGCCATTCAACTTGTTCTGGCCATAATATTAATAGTAATTTCCATCTATGCGGTCACGCCTATCCACGGAAAGAAAGAGAAGGCAGAGCGGAAAGAGAAAATCAGAGGATTTGAAAGAGAAAAAAGGAGACAGCCATGTTGAGAATAGGATGTCATTTATCATCATCCAAGGGGTATCTGGCCATGGGAAAAGAGGCGGAGAAGTTAGGCGCCGGGACATTTCAGTTTTTCACCAGGAACCCAAGGGGCGGCAGCGCCAAAAAGATCGATCCGGCGGATGCTGAGAATTTTCTTGCATTTGCCGAAAAACAGGGAATTGAAAAGATTCTGGCTCATGCGCCTTACACGTTAAACGGCTGTTCCGCGGATGAAAATATCAGAAAGTTCGCCAGGGAGACCATGGAGGATGATCTGAACCGAATGGAATACACTCCGGGAAACTGTTACAATTTCCACCCGGGCAGCCATGTGAAGCAGGGAGTGGAGACAGGGATTGAATACATTGCACAAATGCTGAACGGGATTCTTCGGCCGGAACAGAGTACGACCGTGCTCCTGGAGACGATGGCGGGAAAAGGCAGCGAGGTGGGAAGAGAGTTTGAAGAACTCCGGGAAATCCTTTCCCGGGTGGAACTTACCGATAAGATGGGAGTCTGCCTGGACACCTGCCATGTATGGGACGGCGGGTATGATATTGTGAATGATCTGGACGGGGTTCTGAATCATTTTGACCGGGAGATTGGCCTTCACAGGCTGAAAGCCATCCATTTAAATGACAGCATGAATCCCCTGGGTGCGCACAAGGACCGCCACGCCAAAATCGGGGAGGGCCATATCGGCCTCGATGCGATGGTGCGGATTATCAATCATCCGGCGCTTAGAAATCTGCCTTTTTATCTGGAAACGCCCAATGATCTGGACGGATATGCAAGGGAGATAGCGCTGCTCAAATCAAAATACAGGGATTAAAACAGGAGGTAGTGGAATGGGAATTATTAAAGCGGTGACGGGGGCAATCGGGACATCTTTAGCGGATCAGTGGCTGGAGGTCATCGAAGCCGGGAATATGAGCGACCAGACGGTATTTACCAAGGGCGTTAAAATCAGAACGGGGCAGAATAAAAAGGGACTGGATGACGTGGTTTCCAACGGCTCCATGATCCATGTGTACCCGAATCAGTTCATGATGCTGGTGGACGGCGGTAAGGTTGTGGATTATACGGCGGAAGAGGGATATTACAAGGTGGATAATTCCTCTGTGCCGTCCCTTTTTAACGGCGAATTCGGAGATACCCTGAAAGAGACATTTAACAGAATCCGTTTCGGCGGCCAGACGCCGATGAAGCAGGTGGTCTATTTTATCAACCTTCAGGAAATCAAGGGAATCCGTTTCGGCACCAGGACACCGATCAATTATTTCGACAATTTCTACAATGCCGAACTGTTTTTAAGGGCCCACGGAACTTATTCGATCAAGGTTACGGAGCCCCTCAAGTTTTATTCAGAAGTCATTCCAAAGAACGAAGACCATGTGGATATCGACGTAATCAATGAACAGTATCTGTCCGAATTTTTGTCGGCCCTCCAGTCCTCGATCAACCAGATGTCGTCGGACGGTACCAGGATCTCCTATGTCAGCTCCAAGAGCCGTGAGCTCGGGCAGTACATGTCTACAACGCTGGACTCCGAGTGGAACCAGATGAGGGGAATGGAGATTCAGGCGGTTGGTATCGCCAGCATTTCCTACGATGAGGAATCGCAGAAGCTGATCAATATGAGAAACCAGGGAGCCATGCTCGGCGATCCGTCCGTCCGTGAAGGATATGTGCAGGGCTCTGTGGCAAGAGGAATGGAGGCGGCAGGCTCTAATGCGAACGGCTCCCTGGCCGGTTTTATGGGCATGGGGGTCGGAATGAACACAGGCGGCGGCTTGATGGGAGCGCTGTCGGCGGCCAATATGCAGCAGATGCAGATGATGAACCAGGCCATGGGGCAGCCGCCGGTGTTCCAGACAGAGTGGATGCAGCAGGCAGGTCCACAGGGGAATACCCGGGACGGAGCAGGCCAACGGCCGGCTCCCATGAAGCCGGCATCATGGACCTGCGCCTGCGGAAATGTGAACACGGGCAAGTTCTGTTCCGAATGCGGAACACCTAAACCATCAGAGGAGTGGACCTGCGGCTGCGGCTGCGTAAACAAGGGGAATTTCTGTTCGGAGTGTGGAAAACCAAGGCCATAAAAGGTGAAACGAAAGATGAATACAATTACATATAAGTGTCCCAACTGTGACGGCGGTCTGGTATTTGATCCGAAAATACAGAAATTCAAATGCGGATACTGCCTGTCCGAGTTTACACAGGAGGAGCTGGAGGGACTGGCCGATACGGAAGAGGCAGAGACGGCAAAACCGGCAGAATCAACGGGACAGGCAAGAAGTAAAGAACCGGCAGAAGGGACTGCCGGAGATACGCCGGACGATTCCCAATTGGTCCTCTATCATTGTCCAAGCTGCGGAGCCGAGATTGTTACGGATGAGACGACAGCCGCTACATTCTGCTACTACTGCCACAATCCGGTGGTGCTCTCGGGCAGGCTGGAAGGCAGCTATAAGCCGGACTACATCATTCCCTTTGAGATGGATCGGAAAAAGGTTGAGGAGATTTTTAAAAATTGGATTAAACGCAAAAGATATGTGCCGGGGGACTTCTATTCGCCGAGACAGATGGAACTGATGGAGGGAATTTATTATCCCTATTGGCTCTATAGCTGCAAGGTGGAGGGATGGATTGACGCGGAGGGCATTAAGCGCAGGACAACGAGGACGGGGAGCATCGAGTATCTGGAGACCAGCCGGTACCAGGTTGAGAGAAAAGGGGAGATGGACGTTAAGAATATCTCCAGGAATGCTTTGAAACGGGCCGACCGACAACTTTCGGAGAATGTGCTGCCCTTTGACATGGAAAAACTGAGACCGTTCCAGGTCGCATACCTTTCCGGATTTAAAGCCGAGCGGCGCGACATGGAAAGAGATGAATTCAGACAGGGACTTGAGGCTGAAGTTTGTGATTTTGCAGTAAATTCCCTTAAAAACAGTATTTCCTCCTATGACAGCGTCAATATTAAAAACCACAGGGAAGAAATTGTAGCTTCGGAGTGGAATTATACGCTTCTGCCCGTGTGGGTCCTCACTTACCGGGATAAAAAGAATGACAAGATGTATTATTTCGCGATGAATGGCCAGAGCGGGAAAATCTGCGGCGTGCTGCCTGTGGACTATGGAAAACTGGCAGGCCTTTTTGCCGCCGTTTTCTTCCCGGTTCTGATCCTGCTGCTGATAGGAGGGTATCTGATATGAGAACGGTCAGCCATACAGGCAGTTATATAAGACTTGTCTGTGCCGGATTTCTGGCAGCGGTTTTGTCTGTCCTTTTTGTCCTTGCATCTCCGGTAGCTGCTTACGCTGGGGAACAGCGTGTCTTCGACAATGGAGGCCTGTTTGACCGGGATGAGAAAGAAGCGCTGGAGCAGACGCTCGCTTTGTTTCGCGACGAGTGGCAGATGGATCTGGGAATTATGACAACGGACGATGCGGGAAGAAAATCGACGGAACAGCTTGCGGATGATTTTTATGACTGGAACGGTCTGGGAGTGGGAAGCGATCACAGCGGAGCGCTCTTTGTCATTGATACGGACAACCGGGAGATCTATGTTTCCACGTTGGGAAAGATGGCCGGTTATCTGACGGACGAGAGAATAGAAGAGGTGTTGGATGCTGCTTACGGCTATGTATCCGATGGGGATTATGCAGGATCTGCCGAAGCGGCGGTGAGGCAGATTGGCGTCTATATGGAGGCCGGGGTTCCTGCAAATCAGCACGATTATGTGCGGAGTGATTACCGGCCGTCCCTAAGATGGTATGAAGTGGTATTCGCATTTGCAGCTGCCGCAGTGGCCGCCGCCCTGCCGTGCATCAGTACAATCAACCAGTATAAAATGAAAAAGGAGCAGAAGCAGGCTCTTAATTACCGTTTTTCTTACAGGGGCAACAGTGAATTTAAGTACGGCCTTGTAAACGACTTGTTCTTAAACAGGATGGTTACCCAGCGGAGAATCCCGGGGAATACAGGAAGCTCCGGCTCGGGCCGGGGACCCGGCTCCTCAGCCGGCCGTACAACCCTCCACAGAAGCAGCAGTGGAAGGATGCACGGCGGCGGAGGCCGGAAGTTCTGACATACGCGCTGTTTGGAGAAATGACAATCAATCCCGGCGGGAATCAATATGAAAGAGTACCGGCTTCTGCAGGAAAACAGACTGTTAGAATATAAGATTAATCAGGGAACAGAGAATGATTCCGATCACTGTCGGCAGCAGGAATGAGACGATAGTCCAGCGGATACTTCCTGTTTCCTTTTTTACGGTGAGGCAGGTGGTGGAACAGGGCCAGTGGAACAGGGCAAAGACTGCCATGCACACCGCGGTTTTCATCGTCCATCCGTGTGCGGCGAAGAGTCCCATCAGGGCGGATGGGTCAGACATCTCCACCAGGCTGCCGGTCTGCAGGTATCCCATCAGGATAATCGGTACCACAATCTCATTGGCCGGAAATCCCAGTATGAATCCGACCAGAATCATACCGTCCATTCCCAGGAAACGCCCGAAAGGATCGAGGAAGGAGGACATGTGGGACAGGAGGCTCTGGCCGTCTATAAACAGGTTGCCGGCCATCCAGATAATCAGGCCTGCGGGAGCTGCCACACAAACGGCGCGGCCGAGGACAAAGAGGGTTCTGTCAAAGATGGAACGGACAATGACCTTGCCAATCTGCGGCCGTCTGTAGGGAGGCAGTTCCAGGGTAAAAGAGGAAGGGATTCCTTTGAGCACGGTTTTGGACAGCAGAAGGGATGATAAAAGAGTGGCAAGGACCCCGAGCAGGATGAATGCCGTCAGGACCAGGGCGGTGGTAAAGGATTCTAAAAGCCCGCCGCTTTGTGATCCGATTCCCATAAAAAAGATTGTAATCAGCATGATAAGGGTAGGAAAACGGCCGTTGCAGGGAACCATGGAGTTGGTCAGGATGGCAATCAGCCGTTCCCTTGGGGAGTCGATAATACGGCAGCCGACTACGCCGGCGGCATTGCAGCCGAAGCCCATAGCCATGAGTGGTCAATGCAGCTCCTGGGAAGACGGTGTTTTTTTACGCGTTGCCCTGCTTTCAAGCTGTTCACTGCACCGGGCGAACAGTTGTTCCGTCACAATCGGAGGGTGGGTGCCGGGAACCTTAATCCGTTCGCCGGAGGGCACCGGGAGAGACGTCCTGCTTTTGAAGGACAGTTTTCTTGTTTTACCCTGTACCATGTGGCCGAGATATACGGGATTATGCAGTATTTTTATAATGGTGTTGGCCGTCCACAGGCCGCTTTTGCTGTAATGGACCGGGTTCAGGCCGGGGTGTTTCAGGCAGCGGTAGAGGGAAGGGCAGGGGATTTTTTCCGCGTTTAACTGCCCGGCCAGTGCGGAGGGGAGAACACCCGACGCTGCTTCGAGAAAAAGCCGCAGTACAATGGGCGCGGTTTCGTCATCGGGGATAAGCTGATGGCGCTCTTTTCCGTATTTACTGTAGCCGTAAGGGGCAAAGTTGCCAATATAGGATCCCTCCTCCATGCGTACCTGCAGGGATGCCCGGATTTTTCTTGAAATATCGCGGGCATACATCTCATTTACCACGTTCCGGAACGGAATGAGATCGGTGCTTGAATAGGCGGAGTCATATCCGTCTCCGACGGCGATGAAGCGGACCCCCCTGGACGGAAAGAATAACTCCGTATATTCTCCCGTTTTAATGTAATCCCTGCCGAGCCGCGACAGATCCTTGGTGAGAACCAGCCGGATTTCTTTTTTTTCAATATCCTCGATCATGCTGCGGAAACCGGGACGGTCGAATGAAGTGCCGGAGTAGCCGTCGTCCACATATTCGCGGACAATGGTGAGATGATGTTCCCGGGCATAGCGGAGAAGCATTTTTCTCTGATTGACAATGCTTAAGCTTTCCCCGGAACCCTCATCATCTTTTGAAAGCCGCAGATAGATAGCTCCGGGCAGAAGTGAACCTTCAGAAAAAGATGGATTCATATACAACCTCTTTGTAATGTGGTCAGGATATCATATGCGGGAATCTTAAATTTCAATTACAGAGAAATGAAATTAGATAAAAACAGTTGTCTGCGGAGGACAAAAATAGTATGATAAACCTGTAGAACCGGGCTCTGGCAGGACACAAATGCGACAGGGCCGTGTACGTGAAAATGGATAAAGGCACAGAAAGATACATGGGAAGAGAAAGAGGAACTGAGCGATATGGCAATACTGATGACAGGATTGTGCGAAAAGGGCGTTGAACTGATATGGAAACAGTGCAATGAGGAATTATTCCCCCAGGGCATTGAGTACCTCGAGGAAGCGGCCAGGGCAGGAGACCCGGAGGGCTGGTTCTTCCTGGGAAACTGCTACGGCTGGGGAGAGGGCGCTGTTGGATTCAATGAGAAAAAGGCATACGAATGTTATAAGAGGGGCATTGAGGCCGGAAGCTTCCGCTGCGTACTCGGAGCGGTCAGGGCGGGCCACTATGATGAAGAAATGAAGAAATCTTCCCTCCATACGCTGGAGGAAAGTTATAAAGAGGTGCTTGAGTCTGCAGAGCAGGGGGATCCGTTCTCCGCTCTGCAGATCGCGACGGCCTATGAATGGGAGACCATCTTTGATTTGCTTCCAGGTGAGGAGCAGAAGAGGGAGACGTGTTTTAAATGGTATCAGCAGGCGGCGGCCAGCGGTATCGTCTCCGCTATGGTAAAGGTTGGAAAATGTTATCTGAATGGAGAGTACACGGGGAAAGACGCAGAAAAGGCTCTGGAATGGGCGGAGCGGTGTGCCGCGCTGGGCAGCGCCTGGGGGCTGTACCGGATGGGGATTTACCACCTGAATCATGATAATGCCGAGGCGGCATATGAGTATTTCAGGGCGGCGGCCAGCCAGGGCGCATTAAAGGCCCATCTCCATCTTGGACGGATGTACCTGAACGGCCGGGGAACCGAGCGTGACATAGGAAGAGCTGTGGAGGCTTTTGAACAGGCGGCAAACAGCCAGGAGCCGGAGAGCTATACGGAACTGGGGAATATCTTTTACCGTGATGAGGTGGTGGAACGCGACAATGGAAAGGCGTTCTACTGGTACAGCCGCGCCTATGCGGCAGGGGAGAAAGAGACGGCTCTGCCTCTTGCCCATCTCTATCTGAGAACATCGGATATCCAGGACCTCCAGATGGCCGAGAAACTGTTTAAAGAGGCTGCCGAGACGGAGAAGGACGGCTTCGCAAGCCTTGCGCTGGGAAATATGAGCAGGGATGGAATCTGCCGGGCTCCCGACATGGAAGAGGCTGTTGTCTGGTACGAGAAGGGGGCAAAACTGGGAAATGCCGAGTGCATGGAGATATTGGGCGGCCTTTATTTTCAGGGCGGGGAAGGTCTGGATGCAGACTATGAGAAGGCCTTCTGCTGGCTGAACCGGTGCCATGAGATGGGAACCCTGCAGTCCTATTCCAAATTGGCGTTTCTGTACATGAAAGGGCAGGGATGTGAGGCCGATGAGAACCGGGCCATGGAGCTCTTCGAGAAGGCGGCCGAAACGGAGTGTGACGGCTATGCTTTTTATGAATTGGGATACCTCTATGAGAGAAAGAATGAATCTCCGGAGGATTTGGAAAAAGCGGCTGATTATTACCTGCGGGCGATAGAGATGGGAAACGAGAGCGCCGGACGGAGATTTTCTCATTTTAAGAAGAGTTTGTTTGGGAAGTGGAAAGTGATATATTAAGAACGGGTATCGATAGGAGGGCAGTCGGAATTTCCGGCTGCCTTCCGCATGGAGGCAGCCCTCTTGCCTCATTGCTGCTTAGCTGTGAAGACTTGCTTATGGCACGGCGTTGACTAAGCACATGGTAAGGCACTGCTTACCGCAGGCTTTACATTTTTTAAAGGCGCAGTCCATATTGAAGGCCGCCCTCGGCAGATAACCGAGGTCTTCAAGCAGTGTAAAGAGTGGGAAGAAGATAGCCATTGGGGGAAGCATGACGGATACAACCCATGCAACAACCCTGAAAACACCATATATCATGGAACTGATAATCCACTCCGGGGCGCCCGCGTTTGTGAGTACCGCGGCCAGCCAGGTTTCCAGGCGGAAGAACTGATCCCACAGGAAAGAAGACGGGTAATTGGCACCGGTAATCGTGAGCCAGAATATGGCGAGGAGCAGGGCAATCATGATAAGGGAGCCGGTAAAACGGCCGGTAATCAGGCGGTCGATCCGTTCCTGCCGTTTCAGGTAAGCCGGGTTTTTATAGGTTACGGCCTGAGCGGCCAGGGAGGCGGGAGAGAAGTCTGGAATCAGCTCCCGCAGGGAGTGCTCGGAAGTTTTGCTCTCACCGGAGTAGGAATAGACATCAGAGGAACATAAGCCGCAGCAGGGACAGGAATCGCAGGGAAGGGAGAAGCCGGACAGACTTTCCGGTTCCTCACTGCAGCTCTGCTGGCAGCAGCGGCACATCTGAAAGGCTGAGGAGCTATGGTAGTCCACTTCGCCGCTCTCCGGTTCAGCCGGGCTCTCCGGTTTCTGCCCTCCGCTATCCTTACAGATTCCGTATATTTCTTCTTTCAATCGATCCAACCCGTGGCGGTCTCTGGCGGTGCAGGGAATCACGGGTATGTTCAGTTTTTCCGAAAGCAGCTCGAAATTCAGCTCGATTCCCTTTTTAGCGGCCTCATCACAGAGGTTCACACACAGGATTACACGGGACAGCAGGGAATCCTCCAGGTCACGGATTTGCTTCAGAAGACGCAGGCCGCGCTCGGTGCAGGTTGCGTCGCATACGACCAGCAGCAAATCGGGGCCGCCGGAGACAATATATTCTTTGGCAATTTCTTCTTCCTCTGAATGGGTCCGCAGGGAGTAGGTTCCGGGCAGGTCGACAACCAGGCTGGACATATCTTTATAGTGGAACTGGCCGCTGCAGCAGGCAACTGTCTTGCCGGACCAGTTACCGGTGTGCTGATGCATTTTTGTCAGGGCATTGAAAATTGTACTCTTTCCCACATTGGGGGTTCCGGCCAGGGCTATTGTAAAAGGGCTGTTTTGATTCATAGATGGGGTTCCTCCGTTTCCGTTTCGTTTTCTTTGATAAAAATCAAATCGGCGTCTTCGCGCCGAAGGGCGATAACAGCACCTTTGATCAGAAATGCAGATAGCTCGCCGTCGCACTTTCGTAAAATACAGGTAACTGAGGTACCAGGCTCAAAACCGAGATCGAGAAGTCTTCCGGTAATGGATTTATTATCTGACAGCCAGCAAATTTCAGCGGTTTGCCCAATGGACATTTTACTTAAGGGATATAACATGGTCTCACATCACAGAATGATAGCTTTATTATTAGATATGTTAACAGTCGGGCTGAAGTGCCTGGCACAGAAA
>CATWBR010000060.1 GCA_958349075.1 uncultured Clostridium sp. | reverse complement strand
CAAAAAATGGCGACTAAGTCTGAAAATACAGAACAAAGAAAGTATCTATAATATATAAGAATAGTATTTTACAAATAAATCAAGAACGGGTATAATTCGAATAAATAAGCCGCACGGGTATCATTACGGTTCATTCCGTGTTCCGTAACCGGGCATAAACAAAGGGGAGGGAAATGAAATGGAAAAGAAGAAAGTAATCTGGAAACTGTTTATTTCCACGCTCTATCTGAGCGCTTTTACTTTCGGAGGAGGATATGTTATCATCACACTGATGAAAAAGAAATTTGTAGATGAATACCACTGGATTGACGAGGAAGAGATGCTTGATCTGGTAGCCATCGCCCAGTCCGCTCCGGGTCCGATTGCAGTCAATGGGGCGATAGTCGTAGGCTATAAGCTGGCCGGTGTCCCCGGGCTTTTAGTCTCCATACTGGGGACCGTCACCCCGCCTTTTATCATTTTATCGGTGGTATCGATGTTTTACACGGCATTTCGTAATAATCTCTATATCGCCCTGATGCTCCAGGGAATGCAGGCCGGAGTCGGCGCGGTTATCGCCTCCGTAGTCTATGATATGGGTGAGGGCATTGTGAGAGGGAAAAGTTATATTTCCATACTGATTATGGTTCTGTCCTTTATTGCCGTGTATTTTCTTAATATCAGCGCGGTTTACATTATTTTGGCCTGCGGCGCTTTCGGGGCCGTAAGGACGGTAGCGGCACAGAAGGGAGGAAAGGCATCATGATTTATCTGCAGCTTTTTCTCAGTTTCCTTCAGATTGGAGCGTTCAGCTTCGGCGGCGGCTATGCGGCGATGCCGTTGATCCAGGCCCAGGTGGTGGATTTGCACCGGTGGCTCAGCCTGGGTGAGTTTACCGATTTAGTCACGATATCCCAGATGACACCCGGCCCTATTGCCATCAACTCGGCGACCTTTGTCGGCCTCAAGATAGCAGGCTTTCCGGGAGCGCTTTGCGCCACCTTCGGCTGCATCCTGCCCTCCTGCATTATCGTGTCGGCTATCGCATGGATTTATATGAAATACAGGAAAATGACGCTTCTTCAGGGAATCCTGAATTCCCTGCGTCCCGCCGTGGTATCCCTGATTGGGGCGGCCGGCCTCTCCATTATGATTACCGCTTTCTTCGGGGAGCAGGGAGGAATCCTTCTCTCAAACCTGAAGGTACAGGCGGTGGTGATTTTCTGTATTGCCGTTTTTCTGCTGAGATGGAAACATATGAACCCGGTAACGGTGATGGTGTTGGCGGGAGTAATTCAGATTGGGTTTTATTTTGGAGGATACTTATTCTCCCTATGCAAATTTTTTACTTGACTTCACCCCACGAAAGATGATATGATACTCGCGACATGGGAAATGATGATTTTTCTGGATGAGTCATCCATGCAAATATTCTTGACCACCCGCTGCAAACGGGTAGAGGCCATACGGACAGCCGGGTCAAATGCCGAGCGGCAACTTTCGTTGCCTTATTGATTGAGTTAGAAGCTCAAATTTTATAAGTTGGTTACTTTACAACCGGTGCGATGATGCACATCAACTTGTGAAACGGTCAATAAGAGTGGTAAAAGTAAAATATTTGCTATATAGACTCTGAAAATCTAAGTTTTCCTGAATCGTGAGAACGCCCGGGAAGGGTGTATTATAAATTATGATACGGCGGGAGTATACCCGGCGGATGCAGGAAAACAGAACAAAGACTGAGATTATGCGCAAGTGATGATGACACATCACTTGCGCTTTTTCCATTGGTATTATCTTGGAACGGGAGAGCAGGAGAAGGAGATAAGATGGATCAGAAGTTAAAGTTATACGGTTTTAATAACCTGACAAAAGCCCTCAGTTTTAATATTTACGATGTCTGTTATGCCAAGACGCCCAGGGAGCAGAAGGATTACATTGCCTATATCGACGAGCAGTATAATTCGGACCGCCTGACCGGAATCCTGACGACGCTGACGGATATGATTGGAGCGACCGTGCTGAACATCTCCCAGCAGGACTATGAGCCGCAGGGCGCTTCCGTGACGCTTCTGATAGCCGAGGGCTCCATGGTTCCGGTGGGGAGGGAGACGCAGGTGGCTCATCTCGACAAAAGCCATGTGACGGTCCATACATATCCGGAATATCATCCCGAAACGTGCCTGGCGACCTTCCGCGTGGATATCGACGTGGCCACCTGCGGGGAGATTACGCCGCTGTCCACACTCGATTATCTGATCGGTTCCTTTGATTCGGATATCATTACAATGGATTACCGTGTCCGTGGATT
Organism: uncultured Clostridium sp.; assembly: GCA_958349075.1. Taxonomy (GTDB): domain Bacteria; phylum Bacillota; class Clostridia; order Lachnospirales; family Lachnospiraceae; genus Otoolea. The sequence continues at coordinate 11,665 of CATWBR010000060.1, read as the reverse complement.
CACGAGGGATATGGACGGCAGAAAGCTGTTTATGGATCACCGCGTCAAGTCCATCCAGGATTATATTGCGGAGGAGACACTGCGAAGATACGATGTGGTGGATATCAATGTCTACGAGGCCAATCTTTTCCACACCAAGATGATGGTGAAAGATATAGATCTGCAGAATTATCTGTTTAAGACGGATGTTTACGAGCTTCCGCCCAGAACCAGGCTCGCCATTATGGACAGCCTGCGCCGGGAGATGATTGAGATTTTCAGCGGACGCAATATTTACTGACAAAAAGACGGAACCAGGGAGGAAATTTTAAAATGACAGAACTTTCCCAGGAGAGAGCGCCCATCTACGAGGCGCTGGAAAAATTTCAGAAAATGAGAGTCGTGCCCTTCGATGTGCCGGGACACAAGAGGGGGAGGGGAAACCCGGAGCTGACGGCCCTGCTCGGAGAGACGTGCATGCAGATGGACGTCAATTCGATGAAACCCCTCGACAACCTGTGCCACCCCGTCTCCGTCATCGCCGATGCGGAGCGGCTGGCCGCGGAGGCGTTTGGCGCCGCCCATGCATTCCTGATGGTGGGAGGCACAACCTCGGCGGTTCAGAGCATGGTGCTGGCCTCCGTAAAGAGAGGGGAGAAGATCATCCTTCCCAGAAATGCACACCGCAGTGTGATGGGAGCGCTTGTTCTCTGCGGAGCCGTGCCGGTCTATGTAAACCCGGCCGGGGACGAGAGACTGGGAATACCGCTTGGAATGCGTCTTTCGGATGTCAAAAGGGCCATTGAAGAAAATCCGGATGCAAAGGCCGTGTTTGTCAATAACCCGACCTACTACGGAATCTGTTCCGACCTGCGTTCCATTGCCCGGCTGGCACACGAAAACGGGATGCTCTGTCTGGCCGACGAGGCGCATGGAACCCATTTTTATTTCGGGGAAGGATTGCCGGTGTCCGCCATGGCGGCGGGCGCGGATATGGCGGCCATTTCCATGCACAAGTCCGGCGGGAGCCTGACCCAGAGCTCTCTGCTCCTTACGGGGCCTGCGATGCCGGCCGGTTATGTGAGGCAGATTATCAACCTGACCCAGACGACCAGCGGTTCCTACCTTCTGCTGTCGAGCCTCGATATTTCCAGGAGGAACCTGGCGCTGAGAGGCAGGGAGGCCTTCGGGAAGGTAATCGGTATGGCCGGATATGCCAGAGATGAGATAAACAGGATTGGCGGTTATTATGCCTACAGCAGGGAACTGGTCAACGGGGACAGTATTTATGACTTTGATGTGACGAAGCTTTCCGTACATACGAGGGATATCGGCCTGGCGGGCATCGAGGTCTACGACCTTTTGAGGGATGAATATGATATCCAGATCGAATTCGGCGATCTCGGCAATATCCTGGCCTACCTTTCCATCGGAGACCGGCAGAGGGAGGTGGAGCGCCTCGTGAGCGCGCTTTCGGAGATACGGCGCCGGTTCAGCCGCGATAAGGCGAGCCTGATGGATTACGATTATATCGATCCCGTGGTGATTCTGTCCCCCCAGGAGGCGTTTTATGCGGCAAAAGAATCCCTGCCGCTCGGAGAGACGGCCGGGAGGATATGCAGCGAATTTGTCATGTGCTACCCGCCCGGTATTCCGATTCTGACGCCGGGAGAGCAGATTACGGGAGAAATAATAGATTATATACGGTATGCAAAGGATAAGGGCTGTTCGATGACGGGGCCGGAGGATGCCCGGATCGAGAGGCTGAACGTGCTGAGAGGTGTATAAAAGAGAAGCATAAAAATCGAAAGGGGAATAAAATGAATTTTTGGTTTTCTGAAAAACATACGCCGAACGTGAAACTGTCGATCCGGGTGGATCGGCAGCTCTACAGCGGCAAAAGTGAATTCCAGCGGATCGATGTCTTCGATTCACCGGAGTTCGGCCGTTTTCTCACGCTCGACGGATATATGATGCTGACGGAAAAAGATGAATTTATCTATCATGAGATGATCACCCATGTGCCGATGGCCGTCCATCCGTCGGTAAGGCAGGCGCTCGTGATCGGAGCCGGGGACGGCGGTGTGATCCGGGAACTGACCAGGTATCACGAGATCGAGCATATCGACATGGTGGAAATCGATCCCCTTGTGGTGGAGGTGTGCAGAAAATATCTCCCGAAGACGGCCTGCCGCCTGGATGATGAGAGGCTTACCATCCACTATGAGGACGGCCTGAAATTCATCCGGGCCTGTGAGAACAGGTATGATCTGATTATCGTGGACTCCACGGACCCCTTTGGACCGGGAGAAGGACTTTTTACAAGGGAATTTTACGGAAACTGTTATAAAGCGCTTAAGGAGGACGGCATCATGGTGAACCAGCATGAGAGCCCCTTCTATGATGACGACGCGGAGGCTTGCAAACGGGCGCATAAACGGATTGTGGAATCATTTCCCATCAGCCGTGTTTACCAGGCCCATATCCCGACCTATCCGTCCGGCCACTGGCTGTTCGGCTTTGCGTCGAAGAAATACCACCCGCTCAAGGATTTAAATGAGACAAGATGGAATATGCGGGGCTTTTCGTGCCGCTATTACACCACCACACTTCATAAGGGCGCGTTTTATCTGCCAGCCTATGTAGAGGAGATGTTAGAAGATGTTGAAGGCAAATATTGAAAATTTTCTCGCCTGTGACGCCGCATATGAGGATGCAGGGATTGTGCTTTACGGTGCGCCGTTTGATTCCACCACCTCCTACCGTCCGGGCGCACGTTTCGGATCCAGGGCGGTGAGGTCGGAATCATACGGCCTGGAGAGTTATTCTCCCTATCAGGACAGGGATCTTTTAGACTGCTCCGTGTTTGACAGCGGGGATTTGGAACTTAGCTTCGGGAACACCGGGGCAGCCCTTGCGGATTTGGAACAGAGGGCGGACGAGATACTGAAGGATGGAAAACTGCCTTTTCTTATCGGCGGTGAACATCTGGTAACCCTGGCAGCCGTCAGGGCGGCAAAGAAAAAATATCCGGATCTCTGCATCATCCATTTTGACGCACACGCCGATCTGAGGGATGATTATCTGGGAGCGAAGCTCTCCCATGCCTGTGTAATCAGGCGGTGCCATGAACTTGTGGGGGACGGCCGGATCTTCCAGTTTGGGATCCGCTCCGGTGACAGGGAGGAGTGGAACTGGGGACGCGGACATGTGAGTACGGTTCCCTTCAAACTTGGGGAGGAAGAACTCAGGGAAACTCTTAAATTACTTAGAGGAAAACCCGTGTACTTTACCGTGGATTTAGATGTGATGGATCCGTCGGTATTTCCCGGAACGGGAACGCCTGAGCCGGGCGGAGTGAGCTTTGACGAACTCCGCAGGGCCGTGACCCTGGTCTGCGGGAACGCGGAGGTGGCGGGCTGCGATGTCAATGAACTGGCCCCGATGCTCGATGGAACCGGGGCGTCAACCGCCGCTGCCTGCAAAATCGTGAGAGAGATGCTGATTGCCCTGTCGGGGCGGCAGACCGGGACGGCAGAGTGACATAACGAAAAAACAGATAAAAAAGTAGAAATCATCAGAACAGGGAGGACTTATCATGGGAAGAGCGTTAATTATCGGCTGCGGCGGCGTAGCCTCTGTGGCTATCCAGAAATGCTGCCAGAACAGCGGAGTATTTGAATCAATCTGCATCGCGAGCCGCACAAAGTCAAAATGTGATGCGTTAAAAGAAAAGCTGGCAGGAAAAACAAAGACGGAAATTGAAACCGCGCAGGTGGATGCGGCAAACGTGGAGGAGCTGGTTGCCCTTATTAAATCATACAAACCGGACGTGGTGCTGAACCTGGCTCTGCCTTATCAGGATCTGACGATCATGGACGCCTGCCTGGAGACGAAAACCCACTATATTGATACGGCCAACTACGAACCCGAGGATACGGCCAAATTCGAGTACAAATGGCAGTGGGAATACAGGGAGAAATTTGAAAAAGAAGGCATTACCGCTCTGCTTGGAAGCGGCTTCGATCCCGGAGTGACCGGCGTATTTTCCGCCTATGCGCTGAAACATGAATTCGACGAGATTAATTATATCGATATCCTGGACTGCAACGGCGGAGACCACGGTTATCCGTTCGCCACCAACTTTAACCCGGAAATCAACATCCGCGAAGTATCCGCCAAAGGTTCCTACTGGGAGGACGGTCACTGGGTGGAGACAGAGCCGATGGAGATTAAAAGGGTTTATGACTTTGAGGGCGTCGGCGAAAAGGATATGTATCTGCTGCATCATGAGGAGATTGAGTCCCTTGCATTAAATATGCCGGGCATCAAACGGATCCGTTTCTTTATGACCTTTGGACAGAGCTATCTGACCCACTTAAAATGCCTTGAAAATGTAGGTATGACTTCCATCGAACCGATTATGTATGAGGGCAGGGAGATTGTTCCCCTTCAATTCTTAAAAGCGGTTCTTCCGGATCCTGCCTCCCTTGGCCCGCGCACGGTGGGAAAGACCAACATCGGCTGCATTTTCCAGGGAAAGAAGGACGGAAAAGAGAAGAAATATTACCTGTACAATATCTGCGATCACCAGGAATGCTACAAGGAGGTGGGTTCCCAGGCGATTTCCTACACGACCGGCGTACCGGCCATGATAGGCGCGATGCTGGTCATGAACGGAACATGGCAGAAGCCGGGAGTTTACAATATTGAGGAATTTGATCCGGATCCGTTCATGGATGCGCTGAACAAGTGGGGACTGCCCTTTAAAGAATCTCACGAGCCCGTACTGGTAGAATGAAGGGAGAAAACGGCAGATGGAAAACCGGAATCAAAAATTGAGGACTCCCTATTATCTGGTGGATGAGGCGCTGCTAACCGAAAACCTGAAGATTTTAAAGGACATTTCAGAGCGTTCCGGCTGTAAAATCCTGTTGGCACAGAAGGCGTTTTCCATGTTTTATGCCTATCCGCTTCTTAAAAAGTACCTGTCCGGTTCGGCTGCCAGCGGCCTCTTCGAGGCCAGGCTGGGACACGAAGAATTCGGAGGGGAAACCCATGTCTTTTCAGCGGCATACAGGGAGGATGAGTTTGAGGACATTCTCCGGTATGCGGATCATATTGTCTTCAATTCACCGTCCCAGGTGAAAAAATATGGAGACAGGGCGAAGCGGGCGGGGAAATCCATAGGGTTCCGTTTGAATCCGGAGTGCTCAACCCAGGAAGGGCATGCGATCTATGATCCCTGTTCCCCGGGATCCAGGCTGGGCACGGTAAAGAAGAATTTTGGAAGCGCGGGCGACTTTGAGAGCGGGATACTTCCCCTTCTGGACGGTTTCCATTTCCACACACTCTGTGAGCAGAATTCGGATGCACTGGAGACAACACTGGAGGCGGTGGAAGAAAAGTTCGGCCCATACCTGTCAGGACTTAAATGGCTCAATCTGGGCGGCGGCCATCATATAACAAGACAGGATTATGACAGGGAAAAGCTGATAAGCCTGATTTTGAAGATGAGGGAAGAATATGGCCTTGAGATATATCTGGAGCCAGGGGAGGCCGTCGTGCTGAATGCGGGTTTCCTCGTTTCCACAGTGCTGGATCGGATGGAAAACGGGGTGGAGATTGCGATTCTCGACACGTCGGCCGCCTGTCACATGCCGGATGTGCTTGAGATGCCCTACCGGCCGCCGGTGCAGGACGGCGGCGGACCGGGGGAAAAGAAATATACATACCGCTTAAGCGGCCCAACCTGCCTGGCCGGGGATGTCATAGGAGATTATTCCTTCGACACTCCGCTGGAGGAGGGAAAGCAGGTGATATTCTGCGATATGGCGCTCTATACAATGGTGAAAAATAATACATTTAACGGAATGCCCCTGCCGTCCATCGTATACAGGGATACCGGAGGGAATCTGAGGCTGGTTAAAGAGTTTGGCTATGAAGACTTCAAAAACCGTCTTTCATGAAACAGGATTCACCGTACCGGACAAAAAGCCACGGCAGGACCGCGAGACGCTGTTTGACCACAGCAACAGGATAAAAATTCCTTACTATGCCCATACTATTGAAAAGCAAAAAAAGTGAATAAGCGAAAAACTGCTGCCGCCTTTCCAGAGCCATTTAACGGTAATGGATGGAAACGGCAGCGGCGAGTGTGAGCAGGAGAGTGAGAGCAAGATGAAAAACCAGGAGAAAAATGTGGAGGCAAGGATAAGCGCGGCAGAGGACACCATGACAGGGGAACCTGTGACCGATAAGCGCGAGGAGGGGCTTAAGGAAATACTGGGATATTACAGCAGTATGACATCCCCCTCATCCCAGGAGAATATTGTTTCCATGCTGCAGGAGATACAGGAGCTTTACGGCTGTATTACCGCCGAACACAGCGCAATGGCGGCGGAAGCGGCAGGGGTGAAGGAGACGGTAATCGACTGTATCATGAAGCTGTACAAAAGCCTGAAGCCGGCTCCCTACCGGCACCGCCTCACCGTCTGTACGGGAAAAAACTGTCACCGGGAAGAAAAAGATTTTCTGGACACGATAAAGAAGGAGCTTGGAATCAAGGGGAAAATTCCCTCTTCCGGAGCACTGTCCTCTGATAAGAAAATTCTTCTGGAAACGAGAGACTGCCTGAAACAGTGCAGGACCGCTCCCAATTTCCTGCTGGACGGCAAGCTTTATGCTTCGAGCGGGAGCGGCGATGTGAAAAAGCTCATTAAAACGCTTCGGGCGGAGCAGTAACAGGATCAAGAGGGCGCTTTATTCGGCGCCCTCTATTTTTTTCGCCGTTTCCGTCAGTTCTGCTACGATTGCCTCTTTATTTTTCTCGAGCCAGTAAGTCATGCCTGTCACGCTGCAGGTTCCGTAGAAGCTGTTTTTCCAGAATAACGGCACCGCCAAACTTGCGGCTCCCATCTGATGTTCCTGATTTTCAAAAGAATATCCCTGTTCCCGGATTAATTCCAGTTCTTTTAACAAATCTGATTTTTTGACAATCGTGTACTCTGTCATGGCCTTTAATTTGGTTTGAGTAAAATAGCGCCGGGACTCGGCCTCATTTTGATACGCCAGCAGCAGTTTGCCCGAGGCAGTGCAGTATAAGGGCATACGGTCATTAAAATTAACCGAAATGTAATAGCCTTTTGCGGGAACTGCCTGATAGGCCAGATACAGTTTTTCATTTTCATAAAAAAATCCGGTCGATGTGGCGGAAAACTGTTTGCAGACCCTGTCCAGGCATGGTTTTATGAGCTCCCTGAGGTGGGATATGCTGTTATCCCGGGCGAGGATCACCTTATCCAGAAAAACTTGCCCCAATTTATACTTTCCGTTACTATTCTGTTGCAGATAACGATTCTGGTACAGAGTGCTGATCAGCCCGTGGGCCGTGCTTTTGTTCAACTCCAGCAGCGCGCTGATTTCACCCAGGGAAAATTCGCTGTGCTCTTCATCAAACAGACCCAGTATATCTAAGGCCCTCTGAACCGACTGTATATTTCTGCCGCCGTATTCCTGACTCATTTCCAGCTCCTCCTTTATCTTTGTATTTTTCTACAGTTTATTCTTTTTACAGTCTGATTGCAAGAAGATATTTGATATTATCGAAAATTAATTTTATTATGTCGAATTTAATTGACTTATAAAGGGCTTGTCTATATTATGAGGTTAAACAGTCTGTTGCAATTTCCTAATCTATGCATGGAGAGCTATGAGAGCTGAAAGGCCGCGATGCCTTTTACAACCTTGAGTATGATTGGAGGTATAATATTGACAACTGAAAAACAAAAGCCGGAGGAAAAATACACGCTCAGGAAAAAGCTTGCCGCCGTTGGGCCGGGAGCTGTGATTGTCGGGTCGTTTATCGGCCCCGGTACCGTTGTTACGGCAACAAGGGCAGGCGCAGGCTATGGCTATACCCTGCTTTGGACCATTGTCTTTTCGTTTATTGCGGTTATGCTGCTGCAGGGGATGTCGGCAAAACTTGGAATTCTTACGCAAAAGGGGCTGGCCGAAAATATTGTGGATACTTTTGCTCCGCGTCCCGTGCTGCAGAAGTTAGTAGTCTGGATTATTGCCATCGCGCTGACACTGGGGGGATTTGCTTATGCAGGCGGTGACCTGACCGGAACTTCCATCGGGCTTTCCACCTTGATTGGAATTCCTTCCAATTACATTGCGCCTGTCTGGGGAATCATCATTCTGGTAATTGTAACGCTGCGTGACATTAAGTGGCTTGAAAAGCTGCTGTGTGTTTGCGTTGGTTTCATGGCGCTGGTTTTTATTCTGACCATGTTTGTAGTAAAGCCGGATTTTGCCGGGGTAGCCTCCGGATTAATTCCCCGCGTTCCGGAGGGGAGCCTGATTTACTGCCTGTCACTCATCGGCACTACGATTGGTCCGCAGAACATTTTCATTCATTCCGTCAGTGCGAAGCGTACCTGGAATAAACCGGAACAGCTCCAGCTTTCACGTTTTGACATCGGCCTTACGATGGGAATCGGAGCCCTGATTACAATCGCCGTGCTGGTTACTTCCGCTACCACCATGCTGGGGTATACGGTGCAGTCGGCCGCGGACATTGCGATTCAGCTCGAACCTCTGCTGGGTGGTTTTGCAAAGACCTTTCTCTGTCTTGGCCTGGTGGCGGCGGGATTTTCCTCCGCGATTATTACACCTCTCGGTGTTTCCTATGTACTGGGCGGATTTTTCGGATGGAAAATGGACCGCAGCGACAAACGTTTTTTCTGGACCAATATCCTGGTAATTGCATTCGGAATTTTCATCGCCGCCACCGGATATAACCCGCTTTCTATTATCATTGCGGCGCAGGCCTTTAACGGTGCGGTATTGCCGCTGGTGGTCATAACACTTGTCTATATTACCAGTCAGAAATCGGTTCTGGGCCGCTATGCCAATAACACATGGACCAGGATTGCAGGGGCGCTGATTGGCCTGATAACGGTTATATTAGGGGCGACAAGTATCATCTCATTATTCTAAATTTCAAGTCATGAAGGAGGAAAATATGGATAGAGGCTGGGAATATGACGTACAATTGATGTCCCGCCGGCTGGCCACGCTTTACTATCATATGGTAAATGCCATGCTGGAGGAACTTCCCGAGGATCAGACGGAACGTATTATCAACAAGGCGATAGAAGGCTATGGTCATTACTGGGGAGAGTACTCTAAAGAAAAGGTGCTTGCTTCCAACCTGCCGTTAACGCCGAATCATTATGATTTGGGCGGCGATCTGCCGAGCCGGGGACTCTCGGTGGGATGCGATTTAATCTGCAATGACTGCGAGCTGCGCCAGGAATACAGGGAGTGCCTGTTTGCCCGTGTGTGGAAGGAACTGGGGTTCGAACGCTGGGGGCGGTTGTACTGCTACGTGGATTATGCCAAATTTGCTGCCTATAATCCTGATTTGTCTGTAGAACATGAAAAAAATGAACTGGATGGAGATAACTGCTGTGTCCTTCATGTTACGGCGCCAAACACGAACCGTTAGTATCAATTATCTTTGTTATTTTACATATCATAACCGATAACAATAAAGTGACCGCCTGATCCGTTTGGATTGGGCGGTTTTTTTGAGATATAAAATTACATTTCCATTGCACGTCCTGTCAAAAAGCAATATAATAGTTCAAGTGGCTGAGAACGGGAAAAAGAGATACAATATGAAAAGGATGGTATACGATATGATACAGGATATTGCGCCCCATAAATATGACAATGCCTTCAGCGTACGGAAACCGGAGTTGAAAGACTACGTCTTACTGGTACATAATAACGCGGCACTTCTGATTAGCAGGAATGCGAAAGCGCAGGATAAAAGCGCAAACAGGGAAAATCAGGAAGAGCATTTTGAAATTCCGACGTTATCCGAATTGACCGAAGCAGTGCCCGATGTGCAGGAAAGGGCGGTTTATTTATTTTCAATCGATGAAAAACCGTATTTTCTTCTGGAGCAAAAAGAAGGGGAAGAAATAGAGGAAAACGGCTGTCTGGTATGGAAGGGAACGCAGTATTTCAGAAAGATGGAGCCGATGTTCCAGGCGTTTGCCGCAATTACGGCAACACAAGTCTGGCGGTGGCGTGAGAGCAGAAAATTCTGCGGCCATTGCGGTGCAAAAACAACGGACAGCAAAACTGAACGGGCCCTTGTTTGTCCGGTATGCGGACAGATCGAATATCCGAAGATTTCCCCGGCTGTCATCGTGGCGGTTACAAACGGAGATAAGCTGCTGATGTCAAAATACCGCGGCCGTTCATACGGAGGCTATGCCCTGATTGCCGGTTTTGTAGAGATAGGGGAGACATTCGAGGAGACGGTTCACAGGGAAGTTATGGAGGAAGTTGGACTGAAAGTCAAAAACATCCGCTATTTCAAGAGCCAGCCATGGGCATTCACAGATACCGAGATGATAGGATTTTATGCCGAGCTGGACGGGGACGACTCCATCCGTCTGCAGGAAGATGAACTTGCCGAGGCAGGCTGGTATACGCGCGAAGAGATTCCGGATGATGAGGTTCTAATCAGTGTCGGCAGCGAGATGAAAATGGCCTTTAAATATGGCGACAACTGGATGGAGAGGCTTCAAACGGTGAAAGGAGCAGGGGAGACAGTGGAAATCAGGCAAAGTGCGGGAGCCTGATAATACGGGAAAATTAAGAAATACATACAATCAAACAGGCCGCCGGCAGTTACCCGCCGCGGCCTGTTTGATTGTAACAATATATTCTGGTTCCTATAATTTCATTATCCCAATTCCCAAAAGTCCCGGTCCGGTATGTACGGCCAGGGATGCGGTGATCTGTTTGGTGAGAAGAAGCTCGCCGTTTGGTATCTCTTTTGAAAGGCGGGGCTGCATCTCGGAGGATGCGTCGGCGGCGTCACCGTTCAACAGGGAGAACCACACCGGTGAATCTCCGGCGAATTCCTTTGCCTCGGAGAGAAGCTTGGTCAGCCCCTGTCTGGAACCCCTGATTTTAGCGACCGTATAATAGACGCCTTCCCCGTTGCAGGAGATAATCGGTTTCAGATTTAAGATACTGCCTACGATGGAGGTGACGAGTCCGATTCGTCCTCCCTTCTGGAGATAAGTAAGGGTATCCATATAATAGAAGATCTTCGAATCCTTCACCTTGCCGGGAAGGAGACGGACCAGTTCGTCATAGGACATACCTTCCTCCAGCTTCTTTGCGGCCCATACGGCCAGAACGCCGGAGCCAAAAGAAACATTGCGCGTATCGAGGACAAAGGAAGTTAATTCCGTCTCCTCATTCAAAACGCCGCAGATCGTATTATAGGTGCCGCTCAGTCCGCTTGAGATAGCAAAAGACAGCACATGGGTATAACCTTCCCGCTTAATTTCATCCACCATATCCTTTACTTCCTGCGGTCCGGGAGTGGAAGTGTGCGGAATTTCTCCCGGAAAACGGCTGTACACCATCTGTGGTGTAATGTCGAGATCATCGGAATAATCCCTCTCCGGATAAATGACGTGCAGCCGCAGAAGCTTCATGTGATACTGCCTGACAAGCTCGTCCGTCACATCACAACCCGAGTCAATCAGGATAGCAACCTTTTCACGGGTATCTTTATTCTCATTCATATTATAATCTACATTCATAATTAAAAACCTCCAGATGTGGTTATGAAAACTACTTATTAAAG
>CATWBR010000059.1 GCA_958349075.1 uncultured Clostridium sp. | reverse complement strand
GTTTATATTCAGTTCATGTTCAGTTGATTTTCCATTTAAAGAGGGATGATATACTCAGCTCAATTTAAAACCTGAGGTGGGGAATGCCACCGTGCGCAGAACCGTGTTTTTACAGGGTTTGCAGTACTGCGGACAGTGGCGGAGATTCCCGCACCGGTCAGTGAGGAGGACCAGATAATGATAAAAGAGAAAGTGAACTCGTTTATAAAAGCGGCAGGGAAGAGGAAAAGACTGACAGCAGCGGCCGTTATCCTGATTGTTCTGGTTGCGGCGGCAGCGTCCAGGGGGGGAAAAGAAAAATCCATGCCGGGCGGTATGATGGGAGGTCAGGAGATGAACAATGTCGCCACCGTCAAAGCGGAGGTTCCGGCGACCGGCAGCCTTGAGAAGACGACCAGCCTGGCGGGGACGGTGGAACCGGCGGATGTGGTATATGTTTACGCGAAAGCGGGAGGAGATGTGACTTCCGTTCTCGTCAAGGCGGGAGACACGGTGGAAGCCGGACAGCTCCTGTGCACCATTGACACGGAACAGGTGGACACTGCCAAAAATTCCATGGATTCGGCGGCGATTTCCCTGTCGGAGGCTCAGAGCACCCTGAACAGGATGCAGGTTTTATATCAGGGCGGCGATATATCCGACCAGGAGTGGGAACAGTACCAGAATAATGTAAAGAGTGCAAAACTGCAGTACGAATCGGCAAAGCTGGCCTATGAAAAACAGGTGGAATACAGTTCCATCACGGCCCCCATCGGAGGAAAGATAGAGAGCTGTGATCTGGAGGTATATGACCGCGTAAACCAGTCTGCCCAGCTCTGTGTCATTTCGGGTCAGGGCAATAAACGAGTATCCTTTTATGTAACGGAGAATGTGGTCCGGAATCTGAACCAGGGCGACAAGATGACAATCGAGAGGGAGGGAAATTCTTACGAGGGAGTAATCAGCGATATCAGCACCATGGTGGATGATTCCAACGGCCTTTTCAAGATAAAAGCGGATCTGACGGAAGTGAATTCCGTGGCGACGGGCAGCGTGGTCAAGGTAAAGGTCGTTTCCGAACGGGCCGACAACGTGATGACGGTGCCGGTGGATGCCATTTATTATGATGGAGGAGTCGGCAATGTTTACGTTTACGAGGACGGGACAATACATAAAAAAGAGGTGGAAGTCGGCCTCTACGATTCGGAGACAGCGGAAATACGCTCCGGTCTGACAGCGGAGGAAATGGTTGTCAGCACATGGAGTTCCCAGCTTTATGAGGGTTCTACGGTCAATTTAAAGACGGGGGAAGATACCGCACAGGCGCTTGCGGACGCAGGGGATGCGGCGGGAGAAAAACCGGTGGGAGGGGATAATTAATGGGAAGAGGAATTACAAAGTATGTCCTTAAACATCCGGTCACAACGGTTATGGCGCTTCTCTGCCTCATCGTGTTCGGTATCTCATCCATATTCTCGGCAAAGCTGGAACAGATGCCGGATATGGAGACGCCGATGCTGATTGTCAGAGCCAGTTATTCCGGCGCAGGTCCGGAAGATATCTGCGAGCTGGTGACGGAGCCGATCGAGGATGCCATCAGCACGCTGGAAGGCGTAAAGAGCATGAGTTCCTCATCGAACGACGGCAGCGCCATGGTAATGCTGGAGTATGATTACGGAACCGATATGGATGAAGCTTACGACAATCTGAAAAAACAGCTTGAAAATGCGGAGAGGAATCTCCCCGACGATGTAGACACCTCCATCATGGAGATGAGCATGAATGCGGGAACGACGATGATGCTCTCCATCAGCCATTCACAGCAGGAGAATCTCTACGATTACGTGGATCAGAATATTGTGCCGGAGTTTGAGCGTATTTCTTCGGTAGCGGAGGTGAGCGCCATGGGCGGTTCCTCCGAATATGTAAAAATTGAGCTCCTTTCGGAGAAGATGGAGCAGTATGGCCTTACCATGAACGACGTCACTTCGGCCATCAGTTCGGCAAACCTGGCCTATCCTTCCGGCGAGGCCGTTGCAGGAAACCTGGAATTGTCGGTGACGACATCCCTGGAGACGGAAAAGCAGGATGAACTGAAGGACATTCCGATTGCCACCGCTACGGGCGATCTGGTTATGCTCTCCGATGTTGCCAATATCTATGAGGCAAAAGAGGAGAGGGGAGGCGTTTCCCGCTATAACGGAGAGGAGACCATTTCCCTTTCCATTACAAAACAGCAGAGCAATACGGCAATGGAAGTTTCCAGCGCGGTAAAGAGCGCCATCGAGGCATTGGAGGCCTCCGATGAGAACCTGCATATTAATGTGGCAAATGATACTTCGGAGAGCATTATGGATTCGCTGATGGACGTAGCGGAGACTATGGTGCTGGCCGTTATTATTTCCATGATTGTTATTTTCCTGTTTTTCGGTGATTATAAGGCGTCCTTAATTGTAGGAAGTTCCATCCCCACATCCATTCTGATGTCGCTGATCGCAATCACGGCGGCCGGTTTCTCACTGAACGTCATCACGATGAGCGCCCTGGTTCTCGGCGTCGGAATGATGGTGGATAACTCGATTGTTGTACTGGAGAGCTGTTTCAGGGCGACGGCGGAGGGAGAGGATAAAGGAATCCTCGGATACAGTAAGGCGGCGCTTGAAGGCACGTCGATTGTCGGAAACTCTATTATCGGCTCCACCATCACGACCTGTGTCGTATTTATTCCTCTGGCTGCAATCGAGGGAATGACGGGACAGATGTTTAAGCCGCTGGGCTTTACCGTGGTGTTCTGTATGCTGGCTTCCCTCTTATCGGCCATGACGATTGTCCCGCTCTGCTACCTCTTTTATAAACCGATTGAGACGCAGAAGGCGCTGATGTCACGCCCGATAGACCGGTTTCAGCGCTTTTACCGTAAAACAATGGAAAAACTGCTGAGGCGCAAGGGAATCGTAATGCTGGCTTCCATCGCCATTATGGCCGCGACCATATACATGGCATCGGGGATGGAGGCGGAGCTTATGACCTCCGACGATACCGGAACGGTCAGCGTCAGCATTGAGACGAGGCCGGGACTTTTACAGGAGAAAATTAACGATGCCCTGGAACAGGCCGAGGCCGTCGCAGCGGCTGATGAGAATGTGGATTCCTATATGCTGCGTTATAACGGAGACAGCGGAAGCATTACCGCCTATCTGAAGGATAAAAGGAGCATGGACACAGAGGATGTGGCCGATCTGTGGCAGAAGCAGATGGATAGCATTGAAAACTGCACCATCGACGTCTCGGCGTCCACGTCCATGAGTTTTATGGGAGGCCAGAGAGGCTATGAGGTGCTCCTGCACGGCACCCAGTATGACGAACTGAAGGAAGTCAGCGACAAGATAGTAAAAGAGCTGACGGCAAGGGACGATATCATCAATGTTCATTCCAGTATTGAAAATAATGCCCCTATTGTCACGCTCAAGGTAGACCCGGTGATGGCTAAAGCCCACGGCCTGACCGCTTCCTCCATTGGTTCCACGGTCAACCAGATGTTGAGCGGCGTCGAGGCCACGACACTGAAAGTGGACGGCGAGGAGATTTCCGTTCAGGTAGAATACCCGGAGGATGAATACAGAACCGTAGATCAGGTGAAAGATATCATTCTCACCGATTCAAAGGGCGGAAAAGTGGCCCTCACCCAGGTTGCGGATGTCATATTCAAAGACAGCCCGTCATCCATTTCAAAAACAGATAAAGCATATGAAATAACAATCAGCGGAGACTATACAGGAGGAAATACCAAGGCAGCCATTGACAGCGAAGTCATTGCCCCTAACCTGACGGGAACGATAACCCTGGGAACCAACAGCAGGGACAGAATGATGCAGGAGGAGTTCAGTTCTCTCTACTCGGCCATTGCAATTGCCGTATTCCTGGTATTCGTCGTAATGTCGAGCCAGTTTGAGTCGGTGAAATTCTCCGTCATGGTTATGACCACAATCCCGTTCAGCCTGGTGGGATCCTTCGGATTCCTGAAAATTACCGGAGTCACCATCAGTATGACGACGCTGCTCGGATTCCTGATCCTCATCGGAACCGTTGTAAATAACGGTATTCTATACGTGGATACGGTGAATCAGTACCGGCAGGAGATGGATTTACATACGGCTCTGATTGAGGCGGGGGCAACCCGAATCAGGCCAATCCTGATGACAAGTTTGACAACGATTCTTTCCATGATCCCGATGGCTATGGCAATCGGAAGCAGCGGCTCCACAACCCAGGGTATTGCGATTGTAGATATCGGAGGACTGGCGGTCGGCGTTGTTGTGGCACTGTTCATGCTGCCGGTTTATTACGGGCTGCTGAGCAGGAAACCGAAAGAAGAATATCAGGATATAGATTAGCAAAAAAGGTTTTTAAAAGGATAAAGGAACTACAGAACAGAGAAAAAATAAAGGATTTATATTGAAGGGATTTGCAGCAAACGGATAAAGAAGTAACAAAAAATTAGGAAGGAAGAGAGGAATGCAGAAAAATAACAGAAAAAGGGCGCGGTTCTGCGCCCTGGCAGCCGGAACCGCCATATTTTCTTTGACAGTTCCCCAGGCAGCCCTGGCGGCCAGCCCGCCGTTTGCCTATACCGAGGAAAAATGGGCATCCCTGAGGGATAATAAGCTGGAATTTGACGAGATAGGAGATTTAATTCACGAGTATAACAGTACGGTTCTGAGCAATCAGATTGCCTATGAGGACTATAAAGGAAAAGACAGTGACGAGGTAGCCCAGACTTACTACGATACGGCCGATGAGATATATGGAAGCATTGAGTACCCGGATTCGGATGACGCCAATTACGGTTCCAGCCTGGCGGCAGCCCAGAGCAGTGAACTTCAGGCCGACCAGATGATGGATCGGGGAGATGAAAATGTGTCCGACGGCGATGTGGTGAAGTGGGGATATGACAAGACGGAAAAGTCCCTTGTCCAGTCTGCCCAGAACCTGATGCTCACGTACTGGAATTCCGTTCTGACCCTGGAAAACAGCAGGAGTACCAGGGAGACGGCCGAAACGGCGTACCGGACGGCCGAACTTCAGGCTGCGGCAGGCACGGCAACCCAGACGGCCGTCCTGAATGCGAAAGATACGCTGCTTCAGGCAGAAGCCGCCATCACTTCGGCGGAAAGCACAATAGCATCGACAAAAGAAAACCTGTGCCTGATGATGGGCTGGAAATACGGGGATGAGGTGGAGATTGGCGCCCTCCCGGAGCCGGATCCGTCAAAGAGCAGCACAATCAATTTAGAAGAAGATCTGGTCAGGGCAGTGGATAATAATTATGAGCTAAAAATACTGACCCGGGAAGCTAAAAATGCTAAGGTGGGCGCCACACAAAGGCAGTACGAGGAGACACTGAAAAGCAGCAGGGAGGCGGTGAAAGCCAATGTTAAATCGGCATGGCAGAGCCTTCTGCTGGCGGAAAACCAGTATGCCCAGACTCTGAAGAGCTTTGAACTGGAGGAAAAAACCATGCAGTCGGCAGAGCGCAAGAAAGCGGCCGGAACCATGAGCCAGAATGCATATCAGAGCCAGCAGACCTCCTATACGAAGGCAAAGACGGAAAAGGAAACGGCCGCATTGTCGCTTTTAAAGGCTCAGTATGCCTACCAGTGGGCGGTGGACGGCCTGGCATCCACAACGTAAAGGAGGAAGCGGATTGAATAGAAGAATAGCGGGCTGGGCGGCAGCCGCCGGAACGGCCTTAAGCCTCCTGTACCAGCTTCCGGCGCAGGCCGGGTCCGGTCCTCTGATATCGGGCCTGGAGGAGGCGGGAGAAGCGGAGGGGCCTGCCCTGTCCGGGAATTGGGAAGAATTCGGTGAGTCCGGTGAAACGGCGGTAATCAGCGAGGAGGCCCTGAATGATAACCTGATAGAGTATGCAGAACTGGAACAGCTCATCCGCACCGGCAACAGCAGTGCAATTAACACGCAAAAGAGCTATGAGAACAGCCTGGAAATCTATCAGGCAGCCTATGAATCCCTGCTAAGCGCAAAGCATGATATGATCAACAAGGCGGATGAACTGGAGGACGAGGGCGCTGCCGATGAGCTGATCGCGAATTATGACCAGAATGCAGAGATTCTTTCCTCGTCGGCAAGCCAGATGAAGAGAAGCATCAATTCCCTGAACTCCGCCACCAGTCAGGCATCCATCAACAGGACAATTAACAGCCTCGTCAAATCGGCCCAGACCCTGATGTATTCCTATAAGCAGATGGAATATCAGGCCGGCGCAGCCGGAAAGAGGGTGGAAGCCCAGAACGCGGCATACGAGCTGGCGGCCTCCAAAAGGCAGGCCGGATTGCTTACGGAGACAGAGCTTTTGGAGGCGGAAAAGAGCCTTTTGAACGCTCAGGCCTCATTACAGTCCACGCAGGACAGCGCAGATAAGCTGAAACGCCAATTGGCCGTTATGACAGGGAAAAACGCAAATGAGATACAGATAGGCGAGATACCGGCCGTAACTCAGGAAGAGCTTGCCGGGATGAATCTTTCGGAGGATAAGACAAAGGCAGTCATTGCCGATTCAAACGTTAAATCGGTGAAGAAAAGTTCCGCAACCGGAGATACGGCCCGAAGACTGCGAAGGCAGCAGCTTGCGGAAGCCGAGGGGACCGCAAGCCTGACCATGGATGAACTCTATCAGGCCGTGACGGAGGCCAAACAGCTTTATGAGGCGGCAGCGTCATCCTATGCGGCGGCGGAAAAAGATTACGGCGCCTTACAGACAAAATACAGGGCGGGCATGATTAACAAAAGCACGTATCTGTCCGGAGAGGCGGCGTGGTATACGGCAACCGCATCCTACAGGAGCGCGGAAATTACGTTTAAACAGGCAGCGGAGTCCTATCAGTGGGCTATTAAAGGAATTAGTTGATGAACCGTCAGAAAAAAAGAACCAGCGGATTATTCCGTTGGTTCTTTTACGATCGTCACAAAACTTTTCTTTAAAACCTTTGTAGCTTCCTGACATGACTTATATTCTTTGGAAGAGGTGTCTTCCAGATAATCTTTGTATTCCGGTTCCAATATGTAGGTCTTGTTGTCATAAAAACCGAGGATGGAACACCCCTGCAGATCTTTATAATCGACATCTTCATAGCAGATAATGGAGAAGAGCAGACCTGACCCGTCTTCCTCGTAAGCAATTTTATCGTAAATTTCATAGACGGATTCACCGGGAACTATCACACAGTTGCCGGACCAGCCGCTTGGCATTTTAAAAGAAAAATCGTCTGTAATAACCTTTGAACCAGTAAGTTCAATGGCAGCATCGGAATCAACGCTTTGACCGAAGCTTACAACCTGGGCAGTATGTTCAGCACCAAAAGCAGTGACGGAAAATGTCAGTGCCATCAGCGCAGTACAGATTAAAGTTCTGAACCGCATCCTTAAACCCTCCGTATTTGTCTCAGGTAATAAAGAGACATATTTTTATTAGTCTACCGATGAGTATCGGAGTCGAAAAGACCTCATCAAGTATTCATAGTACACCGTAAATGCTAAGCTCGGAAAAACCTCGCTAAGTATTGAGGTGTGACTCATACTAGATTCGAAAAAACCTCATCAAGTATTCATAGTATATCATGTTGGAAGAAAAATGTCAGCAAAAAATTGGAAGAATCGCAGTAAAAAATTTCCAGATTAGGAAAACTAGGAAACTTCTCCCGGTTTGCCGATGTTTTTCTGTGCTGTTGCCAGCATGAGTTTGATACGGTTTAACTGGTTGACCTCACTTGCGCCAGGGTCGTAATCGATGGCGATGATATTGGCCTCAGGATGGCTGCGGCGCAGTTCCTTGATGACGCCCTTGCCTACGATATGGTTCGGCAGACAGCCAAAGGGCTGGGTGCAGATAATATTTTTTGTGCCGCTCTTGATCAGTTCCAGCATCTCTCCCGTGAGGAACCAGCCCTCGCCGGTCTGGTTGCCGATGGAGACATAGTGGGCGGCCATGGAGGCCAGGTCGTCGATTTTGGCAGGAGGAATGAAGTGTACGCTCCGTTCCAGTGCCTTTCGGGACGTCCGGCGGAAATACTCTAACAGTGAGATTCCCATATTGCAAAGATAAGCGCTGGAGCGTTTGCCGCCCAGGTTATCCGCTTTAAAATTACTGTTGTAGAAACAATACAGCAGGAAGTCCATAAGATCCGGCATAACGGCTTCCGCACCCTCCGATTCCAGCAGTTCCACCACATGGTTGTTGGCAAGAGGAGAGAACTTCACAAGGATCTCCCCGACTATGCCCACCTTCGGCTTTACGACGTTTCTGCGGGGCAGCTCATCAAAGTCTTTAATGATTCCGCGGAGGTTTTTATTAAACTCCATCATATTCGGAGCGCGTTTGGAGAGAGACTTCTGACAGATATCCCTCCATTTTTCATGGAGTGCGTTTGCCGAACCGGGTTTCGCTTCGTACGGCCTGGTAGCGTAAAGCACACGCATGAACAAATCTCCGTATACAACCGCCTGCATTGCTTTTGTAATCAGGGGCAGTGTAATCTTAAATCCCGGGTTGGTCTCCATGCCGTTGGCGTTTAAGGAGATAACCGGAACCTGCGGCATACCGGCACGCTCCAGGGCACGCCTGATAAAACCGATGTAGTTGGATGCACGGCAGCCGCCGCCGGTCTGGCTCATAATCACGGCCGTGCGGTTTAAATCGTATTTGCCTGAGAGTAGGGCATCCATAATCTGTCCTACCACGATCAGGGAAGGATAGCAGGCATCGTTATTGACATATTTCAGTCCCGTGTCGATGGCCCTGCGGTCCGTATTCTGCAGAACTTCCAGCTTGTAACCAAAGCTTCTCACCGCTTTCTCGATCAGTTCAAAGTGGATCGGGGACATCTGCGGGCAGAGGATGGTGTAATCCTTCTTCATCTCTTTGGTGAAGAAGACACGGCTGTATGCGCTTGATACAACCGATTTGTGGTAATGCCTCATCTCCCTGACACGGATTGCGGAGATCAGGGAACGCACGCGGATTCTGGCAGCTCCCAGGTTATTGACCTCGTCGATTTTGAGCAGGGTATAAATCTTGCCGGAGTGCGTCAGGATATCATTCACCTGGTCGGTGGTGACGGCGTCCAGGCCGCAGCCGAATGAGTTAAGCTGGATTAAATCCAGGTTCGGCTGATTTTTGACAAAGCTCGCCGCTTCGTAGAGGCGGGAGTGGTACATCCACTGGTCTGTGACAATCAGGGGACGATCTACGCGGCCCAGATGGGAAACAGCATCCTCCGTCAGTACGGCAAAACCGTAGGAGGTGATAAGCTCAGGGATTCCATGGTTGATTTCGGGATCCACGTGGTAAGGACGGCCGGCCAGGACAATACCGTGATGGCCCGTTTCCTTCATCCACCTGAGAACCTCCTCACCCTTCTTCTCCATATCTTTTCTGGAGCCGATCAGTTCTTTCCAGCCCTTCTTAGCCGCATCGCGGATTTCCTGTTCAGGAATGGAAAAATCTGCACGGAAAACTTCAATCAGGCGTTTAGTCAGAATCTCTTCATCGGTAAAGGCCATGAATGGATTGGAGAATTTCACCCTGTGTTCGGTCAGCTCCTCTACGTTATTCTTGATGTTCTCCGCATAGGAGGTGACCATCGGGCAGTTAAAGTGGTTGCCTGCATCGGGAGTCTCGTTGCGCTCGTAAGGGATGCAGGGGTAGAATATGTACTCAATGCCCTGTTTAATCAGCCACTGTATGTGGCCGTGTACCAGCTTGGCGGGATAACATTCCGATTCGCTTGGTATCGTCTCAATTCCCAGCTCGTAGATTTTTCGCGTGGACTGGGGGGAGAGGACGGTGCGGAAACCCAGCTCTTTAAAGAAGACGGCCCAGAACGGATAATTCTCGTACATATTGAGGACTCTTGGGATTCCCACGGTGCCCCGGGGCGCCATATCGGCGGTCAGAGGCTCAAAGTCAAACATTCTGTGGTATTTATAGTCAAAAAGGTTGGGAACGTCACGTTTGGCCCTTGTGCCGCCGAGGCCGCGTTCACAGCGGTTTCCGCTAACGAACTGGCGGCCGCCGTCGAAACGGTTGATTGTCAGGACGCAGTGGTTTGTACAGCCCTGGCATCGGGCCATCTTGGTCTCATAGGAGAGACTTAAAATCTTATCCATCGGAAGCATAGTGGTGGTCTTTGATTCATCATAGCGTTCCCTGGCGATGAGGGCGGCTCCGAAAGCGCCCATGATTCCGGCAATATCGGGACGTACGGCCTCACAGCCGGCGATTTTTTCGAAACTTCGAAGGACGGCGTCATTGTAGAATGTGCCTCCCTGTACGACAACGTGGCGGCCGAGATCCTCGGCGCTGGTGATTTTTATTACCTTGAACAGCGCATTCTTGATGACAGAGTAGGCGAGGCCGGCGGAGATGTCGGCGACGGTTGCGCCCTCCTTCTGGGCCTGTTTTACGTTGGAGTTCATAAAGACGGTACATCTTGTTCCAAGGTCGGTCGGGTTCTTTGCAAACAGAGCTTCTTTGGCAAAATCGATGACGCTGTAGTTTAAAGATTTCGCAAAGGTCTCGATGAAGGAGCCGCAGCCGGAGGAGCAGGCCTCGTTGAGCTGCACGCTGTCCACGGTGCCGTCCTTGATCTTAATGCATTTCATATCCTGTCCGCCGATGTCCAGAATGCAGTCTACATTCGGCTCGAAAGCCGCTGCCGCATAGTAGTGGGAGATAGTCTCAACCTCGCCTTCATCCAGCATCAGCGCCGCTTTTAACAGTGCCTCGCCGTAGCCGGTGGAGCAGGAATATACGATGTTTGCCTTTTCGGGGAGAATCTCATGGATCTCTCCTATGGCGCGGATTGCCGTTGCCAGCGGGCTCCCGTTATTGTTGCTGTAGAAATGGTACAGGAGGGCGCCGTCTTCGCTTACAAGGGCCACCTTTGTAGTGGTGGAGCCGGCGTCGATGCCGAGATAGCAGTTGCCCTCATAGGCCGATAAGTCGGCTTTTCTCACATTGTGGCTCTCGTGGCGGTTTGTGAACTCGCCGTATGCCTCCCGGCTTTCAAAGAGAGGCTCCATACGGTTGACTTCAAAATCCATCTTGATGCCGTGGGAGAGGCGTTCGATCATATCTTCCAATGTTACCGTGGCTTTCCCTTCCGAGTTCATAGCAGCTCCCACGGCAGCGAAAAGGTGCGAGTGGGAGGGGGCAATGATCTGGTCTTCGCCCAGATTAAGTGTCCTGATAAAGGCTGCGCGCAGTTCGGACAGGAAATGGAGCGGTCCGCCGAGAAATGCCACATTGCCGCGGATTGGTTTGCCGCAGGCGAGGCCGCTGATTGTCTGGTTTACAACCGCCTGGAAAATAGAGGCGGAGAGATCTTCCTTCGTGGCGCCTTCGTTGATAAGCGGCTGGATGTCAGATTTTGCAAAGACACCGCAGCGGGCGGCAATCGGGTAGATAGATTTATAGTTCCTGGCGTAATCGTTCAGTCCGGATGCGTCTGTCTGAAGCAGAGAGGCCATCTGGTCAATAAAAGAGCCGGTACCCCCGGCGCAGATTCCGTTCATCCGCTGATCGATACCACCGGTGAAATAAATTATTTTGGCGTCTTCTCCGCCGAGCTCGATGGCAACATCGGTCTGGGGAGCAAAGTCTTTTAAGGATGTGGCTACGGCAACGACTTCCTGGACAAATGGAACACCCAGATGTTTGGAAAGCGTCAGGCCGCCCGAACCTGTAATCATTGGTTCTACTTTCAGATTGCCCAGAGCATCGGCGCCCTTTCGCAGGAGACCCGAAAGAGTTTCCTGGATATTGGCAAAGTGACGCTCGTAATCGGCAAAGAGAATTTCGCCCGCATCGTCAATGATGGAGATTTTTACTGTGGTGGAACCTATGTCGATTCCTAATCTTTTATTAGAATTCATGATCAGTCGGGGATTACCCCTTCCCTCCTTTGTATTACACATGTATTCGGCCTAAGTTTAACATAGAATAGGAAAGAAAACAATTGATCCTATGCGTTAAAAAGCCGCTAAAAAACGCGCTTATTTGTTAATTTTGTCTATTGCAGAAGACATTTGGAGGAAAGGCTGCGGGGGTGTTAAAACGGTGTTAAAAAGCAGTTAATGCGAGGCTGAAAATGTGGTTTAGGGGAGCAGATGAGGACGCTGCCGGCAGGCCAGGGGCCGGGGTGGTGAAGGGACTGGTTTGAGTCTTCAGTCCCGGGGATAGGTTGTCGTGATGGGGGAATCCGGCCAGAATGAGTTGCTGCGGGAAACGCTCGCGCTCGTCGGAGTGCACAGCAGTACTAGACTCGTTAAATACCTCGTCAAGTACCGGTGGACTCCCAGGTTCCCTGCGCAACTCATTCTGCCTTCTTCCCCCGGGAAGGGGATCGACGGGACTGAAGACTCCGCGAAGGTTGTCGGCCCGGACCCTGGCCTGCGGCCCGCTGGGGTTCCTCATGCTCAAGGGGGGGAGAACACTTGTCGCGGCCACCACTTGCAACTGAACTTGGGGCTTTAATTGGAGCTGAGAGTTGCAGAGACGGTGGAGTACCGATGATTTCACAATGTCTTTTTAGTGATTTGATACCGGATGATATAAGATTGGATGATTTGATACTGGATGATTTTATATTGCTGGTCTTTGTCTGTTTCATTCCTCTGATTAGAGGAATGTTTACTTTTATCGGAAATACGCAGTGGCAGCGGCAAGTGTCCCTCCGCACTTGACGGTGGAGACAGTCAGCAGCCGCAGGCCGATGTCCGGTGCGATAACCTGCCCCGGAGTCTTCAGTCCATCGATCCCGTACCAGGGGAAGGAGGCAGAATCAATTGTGCAGGGGACATTGGAGTCCATCAGCACTTAGGCGGCGTATTGTGACGCCTTAGTGTCTGTTATGTACTCCGAAGAGCGCAAGCGGTCCCCGGAACAATTCATTCTGGCCGGATTCCCCACTCACGACAACCTGAATCCGGGACTGAAGACTCATAAAATCAACCTCTCCACACCGGACATTGGCCGTCCCGGCCGCGTCCTCCATCCTCAATTAAATCCTAATACATTTGACAAAGCAGGCACCGGTATCTATAATTAGAATTCAAAAGGCATTTTTGCGGCCTTTTAATGAAGAAAAGGATGTGAACTATGAATTTTTTTAGGAAAATGGAGTATAAGTACGGGAAGTATGCAATCCGCAATCTGATGTACTATATTATCATCATGTATCTGGCAGGAATTCTGCTGAATCTGATCAACCCGATGTTCTACTATATGTACCTGTCCCTGGATGCAGGAGCCATTCTGCACGGCCAGGTATGGAGAATTGTGACATTTTTAATCTGTCCGCCCGCATCGGGTATTTTGTTTAACCTGATAGCAATGTATCTTTACTATTCGCTGGGAACAACGCTGGAGCGCACTTGGGGAGCATTCCGGTTTAACGTTTATTTCTTTATGGGGGTTCTCGGCCATGTTTTGGCGGCATTTATCATCTATTTTGTGACAGGGGTTTCCTACCCGTTGACCACGTATTATCTGAACGAGTCTCTTTTGCTGGCATTTGCAGCCACGTTTCCGGAGATGCAGTTCTGGCTTATGGGAATCCTGCCGATCAAGGCAAAATGGCTTGGTATCTTTATCGGGGCCCAGTTTGTCTATGATTTCTTTTTCGGCGGAATTGTTTCCAGGATTGGAATCGGCCTGTCCATGCTGAATTTTGTGATTTTCTTCCTTATGACGAGAAACTACAGGCAGATTAATCCGAAAGAAGTAAAGAGAAAGCAGGAATTCAAATCCCAGATGAAGAAGGCCGAGGTTCAGAAGATCATTCTGACCCATCATAAGTGTGCCGTATGCGGAAGGACGGAGAAGGACAATCCCGGCCTGGAGTTCAGATACTGTTCAAAATGCGCGGGCGGCCTTGAATATTGCATGGATCACTTATATACTCATAAACA
>CATWBR010000058.1 GCA_958349075.1 uncultured Clostridium sp. | reverse complement strand
AATAAAAACCGCCGGGAGAAAAGAATGATAAAGGATTATTGGAGCCAGATAAAAGAGAACAGGGACGTGAGGCAGAATTTAAGCCGCCTGAGGCAGGAAGTGAAGGATAGGAGCACACGCAGGGCCCTGTCCGGGCTTATAAAGGGGGAGGAAGAATACCTGACGGAGCTGCTCCGCTCGGAAGATGCAAAGACGAGGAAAAATGCCGCCCTGCTTATGGGAGATCTGGGCAGACAGGAATTTTTAGAACCGGTGTACGAGGCATATAAAAGGGAAGAGCAGCGCTTTGTAAAGAGTGCCTACCTGTCCGCTATCGGCGGATTTGACTATAGCGTATATCTGGATGAACTGAAGGAACAGCTCACCCTTCTGGAGCAGACAGAGGTGACGGAAGAGAACAGGAAGCATCTGACCGAGGAGATGAGGGAACTGTCGGCCCTTGTCGTTGGGATGGAGGGGGTAAATACCCACCGGTTCTCCGGCTTTAACCGGACATACGACATTGTACTCCTGACGAACAGAAACTTTCCGGAACTGACAAAGAACCGGTTATCCCTCCTCGATCCGGGGGCCAGGACAAAGCTGTTCGGCGCCGGTGTCAGGGCCAGGGTGACGAATTTAAACTGGATGGACAAAATCAGGACCTGGCAGGAACTTCTCTTTGTGGTAAATGGGATGGGAACCTGTCCGATGGATCCGCTTAAGGCTGCAGAGGTCATTGCGGATTCGGGCCTCCTTTCCCTGCTGGAGGAGAGTCACGAAGGAGGGGAACCCTGGTATTTCAGGGTAGAATTAAAGAGCAGGAAGACACTTCCCGAGAGAAGCGCCTTTGTAAAGAAATTATCAGGATACCTGGAAAAAAGGTCGGGCAGAAAACTCATCAACACGGTCACGGACTACGAGGTGGAGCTGCGCCTGATAGAGAATAAAGAGGGGAACTGCAACCTGCTTCTGAAACTGTATACGCTTAAGGATGAGCGGTTTGCCTACAGGAAAGAGGCGGCTCCCGTCAGTATCCGCCCCGTCAATGCGGCGCTGGCGGTCGCCCTTGCCGGAGACTATATGCGGGAGGATGCCCAGGTGCTTGACCCGTTCTGCGGAGCCGGAACCATGCTGATAGAGCGCAGCAAGGCGGTCAGGGCGTATACTTCCTACGGCCTGGACATCCAGGAGGAGTATATCCTGAAGGCCAGGAAGAATACCGAGGCTGCCGGGATTACGGCTCATTATATCAACCGCGACTTTTTTGAATTCCGCCATGAATACCTTTTTGACGAGGTATTTACGGACATGCCGTTTCAGATTGGACGGGTTACGGACGATGAGGTATATGACCTGTATGAACGCTTTTTTGGCCGTATCGGAGGATTTTTAAAGGAAGATGCGGTAATAATCCTGTATTCGAGAAACAGGGGATTTGTAAAACCGCAGGCCGCCCGGAACGGGTTCACCGTGCTGAAAGAATATGAGATTTCGGTTAAAGAGGGTACTTATGTTTTTATTCTCTGCAAAAAAGGTGCGGAGGCGCTCATAGAAGAGAGGGCGGAAAGGAAAAAAACCAATGGATAAAGACAGAAAGACCGGAGAGGCTTTAAAGGACCGGTCCGGGACCGGAAGCACGGAGCATAAGCGCCGTGTACGCTATAAAGGGACACATCCTAAAAACTATAATGAAAAATACAAAGAACTTCAGCCGGATAAGTATCCCGAGACGGTAGAGAAGGTGATTCGAAAAGGCAGTACGCCGGTGGGAATGCACATTTCCATCTGCGTCAATGAGATACTGGAGTTTCTTCAGATAAAGCCGGGCCAGAAGGGCCTCGATGCCACGCTCGGTTACGGCGGCCATACCCAGGCCATGCTGGAATGCCTGAAGGGCGAGGGACGTATCTATGGACTTGACGTAGACGGAGTGGAACAGGAGAAGACGAAGAAAAGACTGGAGGCGCTGGGCTATGGCCCGGAGATCCTGACCGTCAAAAGGCTTAATTTTGCCAACATCGATCAGGTTGCTGCGGAAGCAGGGACATTTGACTTTGTGCTGGCGGATTTGGGCGTCTCCTCCATGCAGATTGACAATCCCGACAGGGGCTTTTCCTATAAGAAAGAGGGTCCCCTGGATTTGCGTCTGGATTCCCAGAAGGGGGTATCCGCGGCGGAACGCCTGAAGGAGCTGACCAGGGAGGAACTGGAAGGGATGCTTTGGGAGAATTCGGACGAGCCCTATGCGGCCGAAATTGCACGGACCGTAGTGGCAGAGAGAAGAAAGGGCGCCATCGATACAACGACAAAGCTGCGCCAGGCCATTGAAAAGGCACTTGCCTTCCTGCCGGAAGCCGAGAGGAAGGAAGCGGTCAAGAAATCATGCCAGAGGACGTTCCAGGCCCTCCGGATTGATGTAAACAGTGAGTTTGAGGTGCTGGAAGAATTTCTTGAAAAGCTGCCGTACGTTCTTTCACCGGGGGGAAGGGCGGCGATCCTCACGTTCCATTCCGGGGAGGACCGTCTTGTTAAAAAGTCGTTCAAACGACTGAAAAAAGAGGGCGTCTACAGTGATATCGCGGACGAGGTGATCCGTCCGTCGCCGGAGGAGTGCGCCGTGAACGGCCGCGCCCGTTCCACCAAGATGCGGTGGGCGGTAAGAGCATAAGTAAGAACGGCAGGGCTGCAATACAAAAGTGAAAAGAGGGGTAGTCATGACAAAGAAGGAACTGGCACTTGAAATAATTAAACGTTTAAAAATAGAATATCCCGATGCCGGTTGTACGCTTGATTACAACCAGGCATGGAAGCTTCTCGTCAGCGTCCGTCTGGCCGCCCAGTGCACCGATGCAAGGGTAAATGTGGTGGTTCAGAAGCTGTATGACAAATTTCCTGATGTGAAATCACTGTCTGAGGCGGATGTGGACGCGATTGAAGAGATTGTAAGGCCCTGCGGCCTGGGCCGCAGCAAGGCCAGAGATATCAGCGCCTGCATGAAAATATTATGGGAAACTTACGGCGGAAACGTACCTGATGATTTCGACGCATTGCTTAAGCTGCCGGGCGTAGGGCGAAAGAGCGCCAACCTGATTATGGGGGATGTGTTCGGGAAACCGGCCATCGTTACCGACACTCACTGTATCAGGCTGGTAAACAGAATGGGGCTTGTAGACGGCATCAAAGACCCGAAAAAGGTAGAGATGGAACTGTGGAAACTGATTCCGCCCGAGGAGGGCAGTGATTTTTGCCACCGGCTTGTATACCATGGCAGGGATGTCTGTACGGCAAGAACCAAACCTTACTGTGACAAATGCTGTCTGAATGATATATGCGCCGGAAACGGAAGGTGATACGATGACCTGGAATATTGCGCCGGAAATTATTTCCCTTGTTTTTCTGGGAATTGTTTGGGTGTATTCAAGAACGGGGAGCCATCTGCCCTCGTTAAAAAACAGGACGTTCCAGATGTGCCTGTTTATTACGTTTATTGCGATGCTGAGCAACATCCTCTCAACCGTTATGATTTATTTTCTGGATGTGTTTCCCCTGTGGATCGTCTGGACGGTGACCACGGTATATTTTATATTTACCCCTCTGATGGGGCTGGTTTATTTCTGTTACGTGGTTGCCTTCATTTATGACGGAAGCAGGTACCTGAAATGGATTATCGGAATCGGGATGATTCCCGGCGCAGCTTACATACTGCTTGTCCTGACCAATCCGTTTACCTGTATTTTGTTCTGTCTCAGCGAAGAGTGCGGCTATGCCAGGGGAGTCCATGTTTTTATCACCTATGTCGTCTTCTATATTTACAGCCTGGCCAGTCTCGGGGTGACAGTCATGAACCGGCACAGGATGGAGCGGAAGGCATACAATATTCTGGCGGTATTTCCCCTTCTGGCCGTGCTGGTAATTATTATCCAGCAGATCGAACCCGAGGTAATCCTGTCGGGATCGGCGGCAACCTGCGCAATGCTCATCATCTATCTTCATTTCCAGAACCGGCAGATTACGAGGGACTACTTGACGGACGTACCGAACCGTCAGGAACTTTTAGACATGCTGGGCCTGCTGATTAAGAAGCATCCGGAAACGCAGTTTACACTGGCGGTCGTATCCCTCAGGGAATTCCGGCAGATTAACAATATCTGCGGACAGCACAGGGGAGATGAATATCTCAGGGCGGTCTGCGGTTTCCTCTGTCAAAACGGTCCCCGGGACGGTGTGTACCGGTTCAGCGGAGATGAGTTTGCCCTTCTGTTTACAAGGGAAAGCGATGAGGAGATAAAAAAGTGCCTCACTGCAATCAGGGATCGGATGAGGCAGCCATGGGAAATTGCAGACTTCAGGTTTGTGATTTCAATCGCTATGGGTCTGATACGCCGTACACGGCCGGACTATACGCTTGAGATGGCAATCAATTCAATCGAATATGCGGTGTATCAGGCGAAAAACGATAAAAACAGTTCGATCTGTTACTGTGATGAGGCCATGCTTGCCAAGCTGGACCGCAGACGCAGTGTGATACAGATACTGAAGGACAGACTTTCAAATCAGAGCTTTGAAATGTATTATCAGCCGATTTACTTTGTACAGGATGGCAATTTCCGCTGTGCTGAGTCGCTGATGCGGTTAAACAATACACCAATCGGCCCTATCTACCCATCCGAGTTCATTCCTGTGGCGGAGGAGACGGGACTGATCGTCGAGATTACCTATGTCATCCTCGACAAGGTGTGCAAATACATAAACGATTTGGAGGCGGCGGGGATCCGCATAGATGCCATCCATGTGAATTATTCCGCAATCCAGTTCTCGGAGCCGGATCTGGCGGAGAAGACTCTGGAAATTATCAGGCGGAATAACACGCCGATGTCAACGATCAAGATAGAATTTACGGAGAGCACGCTGGCGGAAAATACAGAGGTGGTGACGGAGTTCTGTGTGAGGATGAAAGAACACGGGATTACAGTGGGATTAGATGACTTTGGAACGGGTTATTCCAATATTGCAACCGTGTTAAGCGTTCCGTTCAGCCTGGTCAAACTCGATAAAAGCCTGGTTTGGGCCGCGACGGAGAAAGATTCGGCTTACCATGCGGTGAAGTATATTATAAGTGCGTTCAAAGCTCTGGGAATGAGTGTGGTTGCCGAGGGAGTTGAGAACGAGGAACAGAGAAAACTGGTGGTGGACTTCCAGGTGGATCAGATACAGGGATTCTACTATTCCAGACCAATGCCCGGAGAAGAGATGAAGAAATTCATGCTGGAACACGGGAAAAACGGGAATGGGCGGCCGGAGGAACAAAGGCTGCCGTAGGCAGAATAACACAGGCGGGAAGGGGGGAGTTCATTGGATATGGATCTCGTTTGCATCGCACTCAGAGTCGCTATTACCTGCATTGTGTTTGCCTATGTTGTATTTATCCCACTGAAAAGCCGGTATAAGCGGAGTACCCTGCAGACATGGCTGCTGGTATCCCTGTTAATCTGCATTACTGTGACGGTCACTATCCTGTTTCTGACCTCGGACCGTTATTTCAACAGATACAGTACATTTGGCATTCTGCTCTGGATTACACTGGCCGTGATTATATTTCAGATGAGCGTCCGATGCAGCCGGATGGAGACCCTTTTCCTGGTGCTTGTGGTTTTAAACCTTTATGTCAATATCATGGTGGTGTCAAAGGTCATGGGACAGGTGGTGCACCTTCCTTTTTCCTATGATCTCTCAAAGCTGATCTATGCACTGGCGGTGCTTATCCTGTACATACCCCTGCTCTTCAGCCTGTTCGAGAATCTGTACAGGCGGGTGATCGAGATGAATGTCTCGTCCTCACTCTGGCGCTTTATCTGGGCCATTCCGGCCCTGACCTATATGGTCTTTTACGTCAAATTCATCAGTGATTACTGGAAAAGGCCGGTGCAGATGGGGACGGAGGACGTCATATTTACAATCCTCTGGTCCTTCACGACCTATGCGCTCTTCTGGGTGACGCTTCAGATGATTATCCAGACGCATGAGGGAATATCGGCAGCGGAACAGACAAAACTCATCACGCTTCAGCTCAGGATGCAGGAGGCGCAGTATGAAAAACTGCTGGAAAATATCGAGAAGACCAAGAGGCTGCGCCATGACTGGAGACACCACCTGATGACGTTAAACGGGATTGCCGAGAGCGGGGACACACAGGAAGTGAGGCGGTACCTGAAAGAACTGATTCCTGAATACGAAGCCGGAACGGATATTACCCTGTGCCGGAACCATGTGGTCGATGTGATATTACAGCACTATGTGGGAATGGCCGAAAACTGCGGAATTGAGATGGAGGTTACGGCGGACATCCCGCAGGATCCCGGTATCTCGGATCCGGATCTCTGCATTATTTTCGGCAATTTGGTGGAGAATGCGGCGGAGGCCTGTATCGGCCAGAAGGAAGGCACAAGGTACATTAAGGTCAGCGCCTGCATGAAAGGCCGCCAGTTGATCGTCATGGTGAAAAACTCCCATGGAAATTCGATCAATAAGAGGAGTGGAATATTCTATTCGACCAAACATGAGGGCGAAGGCGTGGGACTGCCGTCCGTAAGAAAAGTGGCGGAAAAATATCAGGGGATTATGAAGGCGGAGTATGACAAATCACACTTTACCGCCTATGTGATGCTGAATATAAAGGATTTCTCTTAATAAAATTTAAGGGAAATCCTTTTTGCATGTAAGATTGTCTGCTTACTATTAAACTGACAGGTAGATTGACGGGGGCGAAGCGCCTAAGGGACGAAACGGTAGCCGAGACCTCTGACCGTGACGATATGCTCCGGCTTCTGCCGGTTCTCTTCGATCTTGCCGCGCAGGCGGTTGATATAGACCATAATGGCATTGTCATCGATGGCCACGCTCGTTCCCCACACATGCTCATAGATCATGTCCTTCGTAAAGACCTGTCCCGGATGTTTCATAAACAGGAGCATCAGGCTGTTCTCTTTGGAGGAGAGCATGATTTCCTCATCGTTTTTATAAAAGCGCATCGTGGAGGTGTTGTAAGTAAACGGCCCGCATTCTAAAAGGTCGGATTGGCCGAGGACCATATTCTTATTGCGGCGGATCAGCGCTTTGACCTTTGCACCCAGCACCACGGGCCGGAACGGTTTTGTGACATAGTCATCCGCACCCACGGAGAGGCCGTACAGGGAGTCATAATCCTCATTCCTGCCGCTTACAATCATCACAGGAGTCTGGATGCCCTGGCCCCGGAGTTTTTTGATCACCTCAAAGCCCTCCATGTCCCCCAGAGTGATATCCATGAGGATCATGTCGTAGGAGTGCGTCTTTAAAAGGTTCAAAGCGGCATTCCCGCTGTCCGCAACCGTGGTCTCCAAATCATAACTGCGCATGATTTTTTCCAGTAACTTGTAAATTGCCGGATCGTCATCTACGATCAAAACTTTATCCGCCATAGTATCCCCCAAACCTTTTTAAGTGTGCCGGTTGAAAATCAGATATACTTATTGCTTGAATTATTATAATATTAAGGAGAGTGCAAGTCAATCATATGCTGAAATGAAAAATATGGCTAACAAATAAGGTAAGAGGGAAATGCAATATGGGGGAGCTTCGGAAACTGAGGGACAGCTTCATGAAAAAATTGAAAGATGATAAAAAAGAAAAGAAGTATATCGCCGCCTTTATGGCGGCTGTACTGCTCATCGTGGTTTTAATGTTTTCCGCTCTCGGTTTCAGTATCTGGGAGGAGTATAAGAAGACGATTATCGATAACCAGAAAAAACAGATGCTTTTGACCGCGCAGAGTCTGGGGGATAACCTGGAAATCTTTATCGAAGAATACGAGGCGGATCTGAACACGCTCTGTACGATGGAATCCGAAAACCGCTGGATTGGGGGACATGAGGAGTGGGACATCCTCCAGGGATATGTGGATTCCCATGAACGCTTTGTATACGATGTGATCGTGGAGGAGGCGGACGGCACCCTTATCAAGAGTACAAAGGACCGGCAGGTCACGGAAATCTTTTCGGTCACCGAGATTAACGACGGTCTGAGTTTCCGCCAGTGCAGGCTGGATGACGGGGAAATTTACCTGATTCTCAGGATGGAACACTGGAATGGAACATCCATCTCCATCGTAATAAATGAGACTGCTTATTATCAGTCCCTGATTTCAGGGATCCGCCTGGGAACCAACGGATATGTCGTAGTGAAGGATTCGGACGGGATTATCCTGATGCACCCGCAGAAGGAGCAGTGGGGCATTGACGTCATAGACGGACGCCAGAAGATGTATCCGGACAAGGACTTATCCAGTCTCGATCAGATGGTGGAGAGCCAGAACAAGGGCGAAGAGGGTGTGCTGGAATATTATTCCTACTGGTGGACCAAACCGGGAGCGCCCAGGGTGAAGAAAATCAGCGCCTATTCACCGGCCATCATGGGGGGCGGTTTCCTGGTGGTGAGCGCCGTCATTGACTACAGTGATATCTACATTCCTGTCGCCGAGGGTTTTACAAAGCTGGCGCTGGTGTTTGTGGGAATCATGGCGGCCATCCTTATCATGGCATTCTACATGGCAAAGCTGCTGACCCAGAAAAAACGCGATACGGAGGAGATTGCCTACCTCCTGGAGCTGAACCGGATTTTAGAGTCCATGCACCAGAGTGAGGAGAGAATCGCACATCAGCAGAGGCTGCAGATTATGGGGACGATGACGGGCGGAATTGCCCACGAATTTAATAATCTTCTTACGCCGATTATGGGATATGCGGATCTGATGATGATGGATCTGCCGGAGGATTCGGAACTGTATGACAGTGCCTCCGAGATCTATGAGGCCTCGGCCAAGGCAAAGGAGATTATCCAGCAGATATCCTCCCTGAGCCGCAAGAATATGGAGACGGCATACAAAAATCTGGATGCGGCCAGGGTGTTTAGCCGGGCGCTCAAGATGGTGCAGTCCGTCTGCCCGGCTAATGTCCGCCTTTCGGATGATATTGCCCTTAAGGAGGAACATTTTCTTGGCAATGAGACGCAGATGAACCAGGTGATCCTGAATATCTGTGTCAACGCCATCCACGCGATCGGCTGCCAGGAAGGAGCAATCACGGTCAGCGCCCGGGCGGCAGAGTCAAAGGAGCTGGAAGAATATCAACTGTCGGCGGTGCCGGGGGACTGGGAGCATTATATCAGGCTGGATATCTCGGACAACGGCTGCGGCATGACCGAGGAAGTTTTAAAACAGATATTTGATCCGTTTTTTACGACAAAGAAAGGCGGCAAGGGGACCGGCCTCGGCCTTGCCCTGGTGGAGCAGATTATCACATCCCACAAAGGCTTTATTTTCGCGGAGAGCCGCCCCGGCGAGGGCAGCACCTTCCATATCTATTTGCCTGTTAACGAGATGACGGAGGCGGAGGAGCAGGAGGAAGCCGGCGGGGAAGACAGGGATGGGAAGCTTTTAACGCTTCTGATTGTGGATGACAATCCCAAAGTGCTCAAGCTTTTGGAGAAGAACTTCGGGAAGCTTGGCGTCCGGACGGTGACCTGCATAACCTTTGAGGAGGCCAGGAACCTTTTGAAAACACAGGAATTTGACGCCATGGCGGCGGAACAGAGCATAGGCGGCAGGAGCGCCGTGGACTTCTGTATGTCCATCCAGGGACAGAATCCGGGGCTGATCCGTATCGTGATGACGGAACAGGTTACCAAAGAAATCCTGGAGGCCAAACAGAGAAAGATCATTGATGAATATATTGATAAGCCGGTGTCGGATTCGGCCATATTAAAGGCCATAAGAGCGGTTAAAGCAAAATTTTAACAGCCTGAAACCTGAACGGCTGCCGGAATGGAAAGCCCAATCTTAACGTTTTTTAAGATTTCTCTTACATGAATTTAAGAGAGAGAATGGAAACGTGTAAGGTTGGGCTTTTATAATGGAGCCATAACAAAGAGATGAAAAAGAAAGAGGAGGAATAAAACATGAATGAGACCATGCTTGCTGCTTTAGGGTTTGCAACCATAATCATGATCATTGTTTTACTGCTGAGGAATGTTACGGTTCCGGCCATCGCTTTTATCGGGGTATCTACTGTAACGGCTGTAATTCTTGTGCTGACAGGAACATTTACTGTCAGTGAGATGGGGGATTTTATTAAGAAAGGTGTTTCGGGCGTGCATTCCACCGCAGCACTGTTTATTTTCTCCGTACTGTTTTTCGGAATCATGACGGATGCCGGTATGTTTGACCGTATTATCAATGCCCTCATGAAAAAGGTGGGCAATAACGTAGTGGGCGTCGCCATGATGTCATGTATCATTGCCATGATAGGCCATCTGGACGGAGGAGGAGCGTCCACGTTCCTGATTACGATTCCCGCGATGCTGCCGGTTTACAAAAAACTGAAAATGCGTCCGACCACGCTGCTTTTAATCTGTGTCACCGCGATGGGCGTTATGAACCTCCTCCCCTGGGGAGGACCTACGATGCGTTCCGCTTCCGTGCTGGGTGTGGAGGCAAACGTACTCTGGATGCAGCTTCTGCCGATGCAGATTGTCGGTATTGTAATTGCGCTTTTCACGGCCTTCTTCTGGGGAACCGTGGAAAAGAGAAGAGGTGCGGGAATCAACAGCACGCTTGAGATTGAAGACACGGAGATCACGGAGGAAGCGGCAAACGGTGCGGAGCACAGCGAGCTGGTGCGTCCGAACCTGTTCTGGTTCAATATCTGCCTGACCCTGGTGATTATTGTCTGTCTGATTTTCCTTCCGGTGCCCTCCTACTTTACCTTCATGCTCGGCTGTGTTGCGGCCCTGCTGGTAAACTATCCCGGTGCAAAGCTGCAGAATAAAATCATCAAATCACATTCCGGCCCGGCTCTCATGATGGCGTCCACGATTCTCGCTGCAGGCGTGTTCCTGGGAGTTCTGGAAGAAAGTGAGATTATGAACCATATGGCCAATATTCTGGCCTCCTTTATCCCGCAGGCCATGGGACGGTTCCTGCCTCTGATTATCGGGGTCCTTTCCGTACCGCTGACGATGATGTTCTGTACGGACTCCTATTTCTACGGACTTCTGCCGGTTCTTATCGGAGTGGGAAGCAAGTTTGGGGTGGATCCGGCGCACATCGCAATCGCCATGGTAGTCTGCCGTAACTGTGCAACCTTTATAAGCCCTGTCGTACCCGCCACCTTCCTGGGAGTGGGACTTGCAGGAGTAGAGATTAAAGATCATATTAAAACGAGCTTCTTCTGGATTTGGGGCGTGAGCCTTGTGTGTATGATATCAGGTCTTGTGCTCGGTGTGATATCGCTTTGATAATTCAGATGGAAACTGGCTCCTGCACCACAAAAAGGGGATGGGGTAAGTTGAGCGGATGAGGACGCTGCCGGCAGGCCAGGGGCCGGGGTGGTGAGGGGAATGGTTTGAGTCTTCAGTCCCGGGGATAGGTTGTCGTGATGGGGGAATCCGGCCAGAATGAGTTGCTGCGGGAAACGCTCGCGCTCGTCGGAGTGCACAGCAGTACTAGACTCGTTAAATACCTGCCACCGCACGCTTTTGCACTAAGCTCGAAAAGACCTCGCTAAGTGCTCAATGTGTCGTCAAGTATTGGTGGACTCCCAGGTTCCCTGCGCAACTCATTCTGCCTTCTTCCCCCGGGGAGAGGATCGACGGGACTGAAGACTCCGCGAAGGTTGTCGCCCGGCCCCTGGCCTGCGGCCTGCTGGTTGTCTCATGCTCAAAGGGGGAGGAAACACTTGTCGCGGCCACTGCCTGCAACTGAATCTGGAAGTGAACTTGGAGCTGGGTGCAGCAGAGAGGGCGGAATACCGAAGATTTGATGTTGTCTTTTTATGGATTTAATATGATTATTTTATATTGATGGTCTATGCCTTTTTCCTTCCTCTAAATTTAGAGGAAGGTTTTTTATTTCACTGCCGCAGGCCGATGCCCGGCACGGTAACCTGCCCCGGGGTCTTCAGTCCGGCCGGATTCCCCACACACGACAACCTGAAACCGGGACTGAAGACTCATTCAACCAACCTCCCCACCCCGGACATTGGCCGTTCCGGCCGCGTCCTCCTTCTTCAATTAAAAAGAACCTGTCTCAGCAGACAGGTTCCAAAAGCCCGGTTTCCACATCCATAACAAAACCGGTGATTTTAATATCAGAGGGGATCAGAGGGTGGCTTTTCAAGAGAGAAACAGAACGTCTTACTTCCTCCTCCGGTGTCTCAAATCCCTCAAACCAGCGGTTGAAGTCGAGTCCGCTTTGCTCCATCCGGAGGATTGCCTCCTCCGTTATTCCCCGTTCCTTCAGATGGGTCCTGATTATGGACGGGGTGATGCCGGACACGCCGCAGCAGGTGTGGGCGATGACCATCACCTCCGTTACGTTAAGTTCCAGGATGGCGATAAGCAGGCTCCGGATGGAGGTGTCGAGCGGATCGGTGATCATTCCGCCGGCATTCTTTATCATCTTTACATCCCCGTTCTTAATTCCGAGGGCAGCGGGGAGAAGTTCGACCAGGCGGGTATCCATGCAGGAAAGGATGGCCAGCTTCTTACGCGGGTATTTATCGGCGGCATAGCGTCTATAGGAGCCATCTCTTACAAATTCCTTATTGTATTGTATCATTTCATCAATCATCATTACCCTCCTCATCAGTATATTTCCGCTATTATAAACGATAAAACTTAATAAGGAAAGAAAAAAACCTTAAAGATTATTCAGGTAACATAAAAAAACCGGGGAAAAGATCAGAGAGTCCGGTTAATGGCAACATCCGTTGTATTGCCCGAAATATGATGATATAATGATTATCAGGACGCCGGAAAAAGCAAAAACGGACGGTGAAGCATTAAAAAATACAGATAGAAGACGGGAATTGGGAATGAAAGAGCGTGACAGGAAAATCAAGAACAGAATGTACCGGCTGTATGCCGCTCTGCTGGCGGCAACGGTTGCGGTGGGACTTTTATGTATGCTTTTAGTATCACAGAGCAACCGTGTCGTGTCGGCGGAGGCAAAACGTTATCTGTCGGAACTATCGCAGCAGACAACA
Source organism: uncultured Clostridium sp. (assembly GCA_958349075.1). Lineage (GTDB taxonomy): Bacteria > Bacillota > Clostridia > Lachnospirales > Lachnospiraceae > Otoolea. The sequence goes on along the minus strand of CATWBR010000058.1, from coordinate 1,091 downwards.
AACAAGGTGGACTCCGGGATTAAGAATGAACTGGATATCCTCCAGAAAGTCAGCATCACTCTGACGGCATTTGACAAGGATCCGGAGGAGAATGGAGAATACTTTCACCTTCTGACGGAGAAGAGCCCGTTCGATTGGATTGGATATGTGAACCTGGACGGGACGCTGTATGACAACTATATAGAGGACATAAGGAATGTCAGTAGTTTTACCGTAATCCGGGATGCACTGAATGGAATATCCGGAGTCAGCCCGGAGCTTACTTCGGTTTATGATGAAAGACAGGGAGCTTTATATGCCGTCCCGTTTTATATGGACGGCGAACTGTCGGGAGCCGTGGCAGGCTGGATCCCCACGGAAACAATGGTGCTTCTGCTGGGTACGGATACGTTTAAGGGATATGGATATTCCCATATTGTCACGCTGACCGGGGATTTTATCCTGCATTCCAGCAATGCCAACGTGGTCGTAAACGGAAAGAATTACTTTGAAACGCTGGAAGCCATGAATGCGCAATTTAACAGGGATGATTTGAGCCGTGTCAGGGCGGATATGCTGGGGAAGAAGAGCGGAGCGTTCGAGTTTACAGTTTCCGGGGAAAAGCGCATGATGCACTATGTGCCGTTAGCCGAGGGAGACTGGTATCTTTTATCACTCGTATCGCCGTCCGTCTATATGAGCCGCATTAACCAGCTTAAATATTTTGCCCTCGGCAACAGTATCTGCATTGTATCCCTGTTTATGGCGCTGATTATTTACATACTCTGGACAAAACGGCGCGAGGTATCGGAAATCACCCAGGTAGACCCTGTCACGGGAGGTTTTACGGCCCTGCGCTTTGAAAAAGAAGTGAACCGCTTCAAAAGGGGCGGTCAGGCGTTTGCCTTTCTCACACTGGACATCCGGCGGTTTAAACTGATCAATGATTCCTACGGTAAAGAGGCAGGAAACCGCGTGCTGAAGCATGTCCATGACGTGCTCTCCTCCCAGCTTGAAGCGGGAGAGTGCGTATCGCGGATTGAGTCGGATATCTTTAACCTTGTTATCAGGGAGACAGAGCAGAATGAGATATTGAAACGGATGACGCATAT
>CATWBR010000057.1 GCA_958349075.1 uncultured Clostridium sp. | reverse complement strand
CACCATTCCGCCCTCCGGCCGTCCCGGCGGCGTTCTCCTTCCTCAATTAAATCCCTATTTTACTTGCTACCCACTGCCCGCTCCTGTATACTTGTTACAAAACACTAAAAGAAAGAGGGAAAACAATATGAATGAACAGGCAGCGGTCCATATAAAAAAAGGTGAAGCCCGTTCCCTGAAGGCAGGCGGAATGTGGATTTATGATAATGAAATAGAACGGATTGAGGGAGAATTTGAAAACGGGGACATGGTAAGGGTGCTGGATTTTGACGGTTATGTCCTGGGAACAGGTTTTATCAATACCCGCTCCAAACTGACCGTCCGCATGATGTCACGTAAGAAAGATTCGGTGATTGACAATGCCTTCATCGAGATGCGTGTCAGAAATGCCTGGGAATACAGGAAAGCTACGGTAGACACCTCCAGTTGCCGCATCATTTTCGGTGAGGCCGATTTCCTGCCCGGCATCGTGGTTGACAAATTTAGTGATGTCCTCGTTGTGGAATCACTGGCGCTTGGGATCGAGCGCTGGAAACCCGTCATCCTGGACAGCCTTAAAAAAGTGCTTCAGGAAGACGGAATTATCATCCGCGGCATCTATGAGCGCAGCGATGCCAAGGTACGGCTTCAGGAGGGTATGGAACGATACAAGGGATTTATCGGTGAACCGTTCGACACCCGCGTGGAGATTGTAGAAAACGGGGTACGGTATTATGTCGATGTGAAAGACGGACAAAAGACAGGATTTTTCCTGGATCAGAAGTATAACCGACTGGCCATCCAGAAACTCTGCAAGGGAAAACGTGTGCTGGACTGTTTCACCCACACCGGCTCTTTTGCCCTGAATGCGGCGGTCTCGGGGGCCTGCGAGGTGCTCGGCGTGGATGCCTCGGAGCTGGGAATTGCACAGGCGAAGGAGAATGCCGAATTAAACGGCGTATCTGAAACCGCCTCCTTCCTCTGCGCCGATGTGTTTGAACTCTTACCCGAGCTGGAACAGAAGGGTGAAAAATTTGACATCGTCATCCTGGATCCCCCCGCCTTTACGAAATCCAGAAACTCCATCAAAAATGCGGTCAAGGGATACCGTGAAATCAATATGAGAGGCCTCAAGCTGGTAAAGGACGGCGGTTTCCTCGCCACCTGCTCCTGCTCCCACTTCATGGACCCGGAGCTTTTCACAAAAACTATCCGCGAGGCCGCCACAAGCGTCCACAGGCGCCTCCGCCAGGTGGAATACAGGACGCAGGCCGCCGATCATCCGATTCTCTGGTCCGGCGATGAATCTTCCTATTATCTGAAGTTTTATATTTTCCAGGTATGCGACGAAAAATAAAAACAATGGCGCCCCTGCGGGCCGGTTTCCAAAAACCAGTCCCGCAGGGGCGCCGTCGTTCTTTCACTCTAGTATCCGGGCGGCCCTGAATATTCCACATTGTTCCCTGAATTGTTAGAGCCCGGCGTATTATAATTACCGCCGTTTCCGCTTCCCGTGCCCGTTCCCGGCGGCAGAATCACACCCGTGTCCGTATTGCTTCCCGGCGTCTGAGTCTGGTTCTGGGAATTGGGCGAACCGCCTCCCGGCACATTATTATAGCTTGGTGAGGTTTCACTCCCCGGTGTATTATTACTTCCGTTTCCGCCTCCCGGATAATAGCCGTTCGTGCCTTCCGTGCCCGGATGAGCGCTTTCCTCCGTTGTTCCCGGTCGTATGGCGCTTCCTGTCTCTGTCTCTGCGGGTCTTGACGGATTGCTCTCATTCTCCCTTGTCGGGAATATCATATTGCCCTGGGAATCCGTTTCAGCCTCCGTAGGCCTGCCCGGGTAATATCCGGAGGATGACGATTCATCCGTACCGTGGGTACCGTGCTCATTCTCCCCGGATTCTATTGTAATATCGGTTCCGTGTTCCTTTGTCTCTTTCGTCTCATCCGCCGCAGTCGTCTTCGGAATCTGTCCGCCTCCCGTTCCCAAATCACCGGCCGGTTTGGCCTCCTTCGCAAGGCCCGTATCTGAAATAATCTTTCTGCTGATGCTTTTAACCGTATCCGTCGGGACATAGTTCTCATCGCCGAACAGGAACTTATGAAGTTCAATAACATTTTTCTCGAGGGTCTGAGGGATAACACAGTCTCCCTTCTTACCCATCTTAGCCTCTCCCCTGGCGCTGGGGAATCCGGTGGTATCGCTCATATGGAACTTAGGCAGTGTCCTCGCTACCGAAAGCAGGTCACTGAGCTGTATACTGGTCGAAACCTGTGGGTATATGGTCTGTATGACATTGTTAATCGTAGACCAGTCTGCTTTCTTAAATTTCTCAAATGAAAGAGAAATTACCTTTCTCTGCCGTTCCGTCCTGGCATAGTCCGTATCCATGAGACGGAGTCTTCCGTATGCCACTGCCTGGACACCGTCCAGATGGTTCATTCCCGTCTTTTTCAGATGGACGGAGTAAACTCCCGTCGCCTTGACCGTCTCGGTGATGAACGCATTAATATAGTAAAGCTCGGCCTTACTTATCTCCACATCGATACCGCCCAGGATATTGATGGCATCCGCCACCGCTTTCCAGTTAAATGTGGCGTAATCGTCTATATCCAGATCCAGGTTCTTGTTCAGCGCTTTTACAGCCTGCTCGGGACCGCCCTGCAGGTACGCCGCATTGATTTTGTTGTACGAATTCTTATCGCTGATATTAAGGTACGTATCGCGGAAAACGGAAACCAGCTTAATCTCACCCGTATCCATGTTAATATTGCAGACCATGTTTACATCCGAGTTATTTCCCTTTCCCACCGATGAGTTACGGCTGTCAACGCCAAAGACGGCAATCGTCCAGTACCCTTTCATCTGCTCCTGCTTTTCCTGCGAGATCTCAATGTTTTTAATCTCATCCGGATTCCACTGGAGCCTCGACATGCCGCTCAGCCGCTTGTCCACATAGGAATACGCGGCAAAGGCAATGACACTGAGAAGAATCAGCACTTCAAAGAGAATAATCACAATCTTCCTTTTCCGTTTCTTCGCCTTTTTCCTGGCGGGAGTATTGTAAATTCCTCCGCCCTTTTCCGGCTCGCCGCGGCGTCTTCCTTTATCTTTTTCCTGCGGCGCCTCTTTCCGGCCCCGGCTCTTCTTCCGGCTTTCCTGTTCCGGCCTCGGCCTGTCGCGGTTTGGCCTGTCGTAATTCGGCCTGTCATAGTTTGGCCTGTCATAGTTTGGCCTGCGGCCTCCCCCGTCCGTAAATGTATCCGTGATCAGGTTAAGCCCAGGCTGTGAATACCCAGGCTCTCTGTGTTTTCTCTGTTCAATTTCCCTGTCCCCCGTCCGTTTGACAGGCTGTCTGGCCCGGCTCTTTCTGTTTCTGGAGCGGTCCACCTCGTCATCATATCCCATGCATCTGACCTCTTCTTATATATACTAGTATGCATTCTTGTTGATAAAGCCCTTAAAGAATGTCAGGAATAAAATCTTGAAATCAAATCCCAGGGTCCAGTTCTCGATATAGTAGAGATCGTGCTCAATTCTTTTCGTAATCGAAGTATCTCCCCTGTATCCGTTGACCTGAGCCCAGCCGGTCATTCCCGGCCTGACCTGGTGCTTAATCATATACCGTGGAATTTCCTCTTTAAACTTCTCCACAAAGAACGGCCGCTCCGGCCTAGGTCCGACAAGGCTCATATCGCCCTTCAGGACATTAAATAGCTGTGGCATCTCATCGATGCTTGTCTTTCTGATAAAACGGCCGATGGAGGTAACTCTCGGGTCCCCCGGCGTTGTCCACTGGCTTTTTTCCTTGACTGCGGGCTGAACCGTCATCGAACGGAATTTATACATTTTAAAAGGTTTATTGTGAAGTCCTACGCGCTCCTGGCTGAAAATAACCGGTCCCGGGGATGTTATCTTGATCCCGATTACGGTCAGCAGCATAAATGGCGAAAATAAAACAAGTGCCACCAGCGCTCCGAAAATATCCACGCTCCGCTTTACCGTCGCATTCATCAGACTGGTCAGCGGGACATGGCGGATATGGATGACAGGAAGACCCTGAAGATCCTCCATAAATGGTTTTGTCGGGATAAAGTTGTGGTAATCCGGAATAAATTTTGTATGAACGCCGGATTTCTCGCAGACCGCCACGATCCGCTCCAAATCACCGTACTCTTTGATACTCAGTGTTATGGCAATCTCGTCCAGGGTATTAAGCTCAAGAATGGTGTTCAGATCGGTTGTCTTGCCGATGACCCGCACATCCCTGTATTCTTTTCCCCATTCCTCGTGATCGTCCAGTATTCCCCTGACCTTGTATCCCCATTCGGGATTGGCATTCACCCGGTCGATAAATCCCTCCGCTGCACGGCTGTATCCCACAAGGAGAAGGTGCTTCTGGTTATATCCCTTTGAACGCATGGAACGAAGCGCCTTGCGCAGTATATTTCTGACCAGGACTTCACTGATTACATTGATTACAAAAAATACTACCAGCATGGAGCCGGAAAAGTTTACAAAATATGGGTTTTTCCTGAGGGCGAACAGAAACAGTGAAATGATCAGGAGGCCGATTGTGTTGGCTTTCAGAATATTGGCCAGCTCAAGCCTGCGCCCCTGAACCCGTTTCGGTGTATATAAATGAAAAAAGGCATAGAGTATCAGATAAAACGGCACAATAACCACGGCAGTCATCAAATATACGACCGCCATTACCTGTTTATTGTGAGGCGTCACACCAAACCATGGATTTCCAATCTGAATATACCATGCTAAGGCATAGGAAAGCAGTATTACAATAGCATCCAATACCACATGGAAATTATTCAGACGTTTCTGATTATCTTTTATCATAGTATTTCACCTAGATCCTGCTGTTATTCATCAAGGCGGTGAAAAGTACGCCGTACGGACCTTTCACCGCCATTCTTTTTCTCAGGTCCCCGGTCCTGACGGACCGTTCCCGCCGGGCGACTGGTTGACAATCGTATTCGTCCCTGAGGAAGAACTACCGCCTGACGTGGGATTGCTGCCTGAAGGAGAATTACCACCCGGTGTGGAATTATTTCCTGAAGGAGAATTGCTTCCCGATGTCGGATTGCTGTTCGGTGAAACAGAGCTCTCCGCAGTCGGCTTACTGTTGTTTGCTTTTGTTTCTCCCGGTTTTGTTACCGTTGAATTTCCCGGTCCTGTCGCTGCCGGACCGGTTGCGTTGCCGTCCGGATCCGCCTCTGTCGTCTTATCGGAACCGGGTTTCGAAGAACTGGAAGGCCTTGTGGAAGAGCCTGGGCCGCTTCCCGGACCTACACTGCCCGGACCGTAGTTCTCATCGTCGTCGCCCCAATCGGGCCAGTCATCCCATTCGTCCCATCCGTCTTCCGTACTGGATTCGCTGCTGTCCGCCGTTCCGCTCTCATCCGTAGAGGATTCGTCGGTCTCATCGGTCTCTTCCGTGGAAGATTCCCTGGTTGCGTCTTCCTGTGCCTTCTTCTCAGCCGCTTCTGCAGCGGCCTTGTCAGCCTGCTTCTGTGCTTTTTTCTTGACATAGGAACGGGCGTTGATTCCCTGGTCAACCGGCACGTGTCCGATCAGTTTGCCCTGATTGTACATACCGGTTATGCTGGCGATATGTTCGCTGTATTCACGGACGTTGGACGGAACCTGGTAATCGGAATTATCAAAAAGGAATTTATGAAGTTCTTTCACATTGTATTCCAAAGTCTGAGGTACAACACAGTCCCCGATCTTTCCGATATCCATCTCTCCTCTGGCTGCCGGGAATCCATAGGTGTCGCCCATATGGTAGTTTGTAATATTCCTTGCAAGAGGAATCAGATCCGAAATCGTGAGGTTCGTCGCCACTTGGGGCATCACCGTCTCAATCACACAGTTTAAGGTAACCCAGTCGGCCTGTTTCGCTTTTTCAAACGCTTTATTAAGGACGATACGCTGGCGCTCCGTACGGGCATAGTCCGTATCTCCATACCGTAAACGGCCATAAGCCACAGCCTGCACGCCGTCCAGATGAACGTCTCCGGCCTTTTTCAGATGGGTAGAGTAGATTCCTGTCTCTTCTACCGTCTCCGTAATAAACGCATTAATCCATGAGAATTCATTTTCACTGAGCGTGATATCGATTCCTCCAAGAATATTGATAGCATCCGCCACTGCTTTCCAGTTAAATGTGGCATACTGGGTCATATTCAGACCCAGGTTCTTGTTCAGGGCCTTTACCGCCTGCTCAGGTCCGCCCTGTGCATAAGCATAGTTAAGCTTATTATAGGAATTTTTATCATTTACATTCAGATAAGTGTCCCTGAATACGGAAGCAAGCTTGATTTCACCCGTCTCCAGATTAACGCTGCAGATCATATTGACATCCGAGTTTGTGCCTTTTCCCACATTCATCTTACCGCCGACGCTCCTGGAATCCACGCCGAAACAGGCGATGGTCAGATATCCCTTCATCCCTTCAATCTGATCGTCGGTAAGGTTAACGTTCTGCACCTCCTCCTCATTAAAGTCAATTTTCTGGAGGGCGCCAAACGTTCTTTCGTATATGTACCAGCCGGCAGCGCCTACCACCAGCACGAGGAGAATCAGAATCTCCGCCGCAATAATCATAATACGTTTTTTCTTATCAGGCCTTCTCTTTCTGTTGTTTACTTTCTGCTCTCTGCGTCCGCGTCCGGAAGAACCTGAGACCGAACTTCCGCGTACGGAACTTCCTCTGCCTCCCTTAGGCCCGCTGTATCCGGAACGGAAAGCATCGCCGCTGTCCGACGCACTGCGCCTCGTTTCTGTGCTGTGCCCGGAACCGCGTTTTTCGGCAGCACGTCTCTGCTCCCTGCGGGCCCTCATGCGCTCCAGCTCATCGTCCTCATAATTCATTAAGACACCTCAACTTTCGCCATTTTTTTCTTTCGTCTTCTGACAGCAAATTCATATATATAGATGAACGTGCCGGCAATCAGCTCCATCTCAATTGTCAGATAGCGCTTCAGGTTTTCCGGCCTGTATTTCACCTTCTTACAGGTGTGTGCCGTCGTAAGACCTTCTTTCAGGCCTTCCAGATAATCTTTTTCATACCCTAGTTTTCTGAAAAACAGATACTTGAGAAATGTCCCCGCTGCGATCGGAACCGCATTTATCAGAAGCTGTAAAAACGGCATGTTTTTATAATTTAAGTAAACATTATTCCGCGCCGCCAGCTTCACTTTAAAAGAATTGTACTTGGAACCGCTGGTTCCGCTGCCCACATGGTATACAACCGCCTGAGGACAGTATATATTGTCATATCCCGCAATTTTTGCCCGATATCCCACGTCAATGTCTTCCAGGTAAGCAAAATGCATTTCATCGAAATAACCTATCTGTTCAAACACTTCCCGACGGTAGATGGCCGCGCCGGCACAGGCCGAAAAAACCCTGCACGGCTTCCGGTAACGTTTTATGTCCTGGCCAACTCCGCGCTGGTAGGCCCAGCCGAGCAGGGAATACATGTCACCGGCGTCATCCATAAGCTCCGGATGGTACATCTGAATCATCCTGCTGCTGACGGAAAAAACCTTTGGTGAACACGATACAGCTTTCACCATCTCGGCCACAAAATATTCATCCACCCTTGTGTCGTTATTCAGAAGAAGCACATAAGGCGTATCCGCAGCTTTAATGCCAATGTTGACCGCACCGGAAAATCCCGTGTTTTCACTGAGAAAAACAGATTCAATCCGATGTTCGTTAAGCCACTCCACGCTTCCGTCTGAGGAGCCGTTGTCCACAACCAGGATTTTGAAGTTCCCGTAGGTCTGGGCTTTCAGAGCACCGATACATTCATCCATGTACTTGAGACCGTTATAGTTGGGAATAATAACCGTTGTTGTTAATTCCATATTCATTTCCTTTAAATTGTCAGGATTCACAGCTCCGCTTAAACACACGGTTCTGCGAACAGTAACTTTAAATCTCCAGCTTGTAGGGTTCCCCTATCTTTTCCTTCTTCAGATCCCTCAGGGCAAAATTCGATTTCCTGAGTGTCAGATTCGGGTTGTAATACGGATCGCCGTCTCGTAATATCTCCGGCCACTTTTCAGAGAATATCTTTATCTCTCTGTTAAAGCGTTCTATTTTCTCCGGAGTGTCCTCCAGTCCCCTGGACTTGGATTCGTAATGGTATAACAGGGCGTATGGGTTATATACCACCAGTTTACCTGCCCTGCGCACTTTCATGCAATAGTCAATGTCATTAAATGCAATGGCCAGCTCTTCCGAGAAGCCGCCGACCTCTTTAAAGAGATCCTTCTTGCTCATCATACAGGCCGCCGTCACCGCACTGTAATCCTGTGTGCTCATTGCACGGTGGAAATAGCTGTTCTCTGCCCTGTGCAGGCCGATAAACGTATGGCCCGCGATTCCTCCGAATCCCACTACAACACCCGCGTGCTGAATCGTATCGTCCTGATAGAGAAGCTTTGCCCCTGCAATGCCCACGTCGTCCCGCTGGCAGAGTCCCAGCATTTCCTCGATGAAATTCGGTGCTATCAGTTCGGTGTCATTATTTAAAAACAGCAGATACTTTCCGTTTGCAAATGTCACGCCGAAGTTGTTGATTGCCGCATAATTGAACTCACGCTCCCATTTTACGACACGGACATTGGAAAATTCCTTCTGTATCTTATCATAGTATTCAAATGTTTCTTTTTTCGTACTGTTATTTTCAATTACTACAAATTCTACGTTCTTGTAGGTAGCTCGCTCGCAGATACCGCGGATGCAGGTGTCCAGATCCGCATGATGATCCTTGTTCGGAATGATAACGGAGACAAGCGGGTTTCCATTAATCCGGTAAACCGTATGGTAAATCCCGTAATCCACTCCCTTTTCCACCTTTTCCGCCTCTATGCCGGCTCTCTCATAATGGGCCATGATTGCCCTGGCTCCGGCCTCGAATGCATAAAGCTTGCTCTCCGGGTTGCTGGCCGTTGAGTCCTGATGGCAGCGCCAGTGGTACAAAACCTTCGGAATATGGCAGATCTGGGCTGCCTTCTCCGTACAGCGGAAAATAAAATCATAATCCTGAGCGCCGTCGAATTCGTTTCTGAAACCTCCGGCTAAAGCCGCCAGTTCGTGGCTCACCACAAACAGATGGCAGATATAATTGACGCTACACAGCAAATCAATATTAAAATCGGGTTTAAAGTGGGGATCAAAAAGAGCCCCGCCGTCCATATCCAGTTTATCCTCATCCGAATAAAGCACATCGCATTCCGGGTTCTCATTGATCGTCCTTGCACATTCATACAGGGCGTCCGCCGTCATTACATCATCGTGATCGGCCAGTACGATAAAATCGCCGTCGGCCATGTCAATCGCCGCATTGGTATTGCCGGAAATCCCTTTATTTTCTCCAAGGATCACATACTTAAAACGTCTGTCTTTTTCCGCATAGCGGCGCAGGACGTGTTCCACACTCTCGCCTCTCGGGCTTCCGTCGGCTACGCAGACTTCCCAGTTCCCATACGTCTGCTCAAGAATTGAATCCAGCATTTCTTTCAGATACCGCTCCGGCGTCTTGAAAACAGGGATAACGACAGAAAACTTCGGCATATAGTCAAAACGTTCCTGTCTCTGCCGTTCCAGTTCCTCCGGTGACGGTTTTGTCAGGGAATACCACTCACCGTAATCATAGTCATTGTCAATCCCCTGAAGCTTATGACGGGATTTCAGAAGAAGTGCCTTAAACCCGTTCTCTTTCCAGAAATCAAGGCAGACACGGACCGTCTCCATATTCATAAGATCGCGCATCTTCTGCATCCTCTTATGGGCCACACTGCTTCTCTTCTTAATTAAGTCCTCATTGTACTTAACCCTGATACGCCTGCTCTCCCCGCGGATTACCAGATAATAATCTTTTCCCCGCTCGTAGGGAAACTGAATATCAAAACCGAATTCCCGGTCCAGCACCCTGCCGAAATAGATTTGGCTCACGTCATCCCTTCTGGTTGGAACATACTTATACTGAAGCGGATTATGGGCCTCGTCCTCAACCCCATACGTAATCTTCGTATCAGGCGTCTTTCCGATGGCCCAGCCGTTAAGCTGTATGGAATTTTCCCGTATTCTTACCACATCCACATTAAATTTCATACTATCACCTGCTGTTCCCGGCCGAATCCGTATCCGTGTCTGATATGACATCCGACTCCACCGGTTTCGCATCCGAACTTTTATCCGAATCCGCGTCCGATGCTTTCAGGCCCGCGTTTCCGGTTTCCATATCACTTTTTTCATCAAAATTCAGCCGTTCCTCTTCTACGACAAGCGGCCGTTTCATCACTCTTGAATTGATGGACAGAATATACTCTCCCACCAGACCGATGAAAAAGATCTGAACAGATCCCAGAAAGCACATACCGATAAGAACCGGGGCCATGCCAGCCGGGAAATCATACCAGTGCCATAATTTCATGATGAGATATATAAGGGCCACAACCATACTGATGGCGGCACAGACGCTGCCGAAAATAGTTGCCAGCCGCAGTCCTACTTTCGTGTAGGATGTGATGCTCAGCATCGCGGCATCATATAATTTGTAAAAATTGTTGTGTGTCTTTCCGGCTCTTCTCTCCGGCTGGACATAGGGAATCTCTTTTCTCTTATATCCCAGTTCCGCCACAATCCCCCGCAGAAACGGCGTAGGATCGTCCAGTCCCCGCAGGATCTCAATAAAGTCCCTGTCATAGAGCCCCGAGCCGGTAAAATGCTCAATCTGCTCGACATCGGACAACTTCTTTATCAATTTATAGTAGCAGCTTCTGAGCCAGTACATGACCGGGTTCTCTTTGCTGCCCTTTTTAATTCCGATTACAATTTTGTAGCCGTTCTCCCATTCCCTGACATACTGGGGAATCAGTTCTACCGGATCCTGGAAATCCGCCACCATACTGATGACACAGTCGCCCGTTACCTGAAGCATCCCATAGTAAGGCGAGTTAAACTGTCCAAAATTCTTTGCATTGAAAATCGCCTTAATCCGGCAGTTTTCACTGCAGAGTCTCCGAAGAACCGGCCTCGTATTATCCGATGAGTCATTGTCGATAAATACCAGTTCATAATCATAGCCCGGCAAATCACGTTCCATGGTTTTTACAATTTCCTCACTGATAGGGCCGACATTTTCCTCTTCGTTATAACAGGGTATTAAAATACTGATTTTTTTCATTGGGAAATTTCTCTTTCTTCTTTTTACCTGTTTATTACGCTCCTGCACTAAAATGTGAGGAAACTTCTCGCAGGACATTGCCTGTGAACAGTAACGAATACTGGCCGTACCTTATAACTGCCTTATATTCTAAACGCCTTTACAGCATTTGACAACCTACAATTTTCTTAAAATATTACGGATTCCTTGCTCAAATCTTATTTCCGGACGCCATCCGGCCACACGTTCCATCTTCCTGATATCGGGAATCAGATTCACAACACCCTCCGCATTGGGAGACCGGAGTCCGTATTCATAGCTGCCAAGACGGCCGCAAAGTTCATAAACCTGCTCCACAAAACTCCTGAGCGGCCCTGTTTCTTCCATCGGCCCTCCCAGATTATAGACGCAGCCGTAATCCAAAAGTCTTCCTTCATACTCCGCAAGCGCCGCAAGCGCGCGCCCCGCATCCTCAATGTAGAGGAAGTTCCACTTCTGCGTACAGTCCGACAGTTCCATGTGCCCGCCCTTTAAAAATGTGCCGATGCATGTGGAAATGAGGGACCATGGATGATCCCCGGGTCCGTAGGTGCTGAAAATACAGGCATGTCCGTAATCCAGCGACAGTTCCCTGCAAAGTTTTTCCGCTTCACGGCGGACCTTTAATTTCGCTTCCCCATAGGGAGAACCGGGATGGCAGGGAACATTCTCATCCATCAATGCATCATGGATTCCGTATTCCGCCTGGGAGCCGGTAAAAAGGAAACGTGTGCAGCCAAGTGCCGCAGCCGTCCTCACAGCGTTCAAGGAATCCTTCACGCTTTCCTCCTGTACTCCCGCATCTTTCCTGGAGTTGCTGCCGGCGCCGCGCCATCCCATATGGAGGAATACGCTGCACGGCTCTTCAATCCTATTAACAAGGTTACCCAGATTTCCCAAATCTTCTTCAATGATTGTAAGATTTTCAGGTATTTTATGATTTTGAAGGAGCAAATCAGCCTTTGCCGAGTGTTCCCTGAGAACGGCAAACACATGATGCCCCCTGCGAAGAAGCTCTTTTACCGCTCCGGTCCCGACAAAGCTGGTCGCCCCGGTCACTACTATATTCTGTCTGTTTTCCTTTAGTTAAAATCAGTTCCTGATTCTCGGTATTATCATAATCCGATCCATCTCCTCATCGGGAAGAAACGGAGATAAATCCTCAAGCGGCGGAGAGATAAGCGTTCCGTCCGGGAGTTTTTTCGCCGCCGACTTCGGCTCAAAGTTCTGTTCCATTGTCACATATACTTCGCAGATAACCGGGCCGTCTAAAGCGAGGGTTTCTTCCACCTTATCGCCGATTTCCGCGTTATTGTGGATTGCAACATACGGGAAACCGTAGGCCCAGGCCAGTTTTTCCATGCTCGGGAACGTCAGATCCCCGCTGTCCACACCGATACCGACCAGAGGCTCCCCAAAGAAATTCTTCTGGGTCTGGCGGATGGAATGGTAACCGCCGTTATTGATAATAAATATTTTAATCGGCAGATAATTCCCTATTACGGTCTGAAGCTCCTGTAAATTCATCTGGATGCTTCCGTCCCCGGTTACAAGGACAATATCCTGGGCATGGTCAGCAACGCAGGCTCCAATCGCCGCCGGAAGGCCATAACCCATGGATGCGATGCCGGAATTGGAAATAAATCGCTGCCCCTTTTTCATAATATTACCGTGTCCGCAGACCACATTGGCCGAACCGTTCCCGACTACGACAATCTGTCCCTCATTCAGGCGTTCGCTCATCAGACGGGCAAATGCATAAACATTCGCCTCCGTCTCCGTGCCGTCCTCGAGATGGCGTTTCAAAACGACCGGATAATCACGTTTCCAGCCCTGACAGGTTTTTACCCATTCTTCCTGTGCCGTTTTATATTCCCCGGCAATTGGTGCGGCGCCCCCGGATGTCCCTTCCGCGTCAAGCACCTCTTCCATCACGGTGAGGAGATCTTTTACATCGGCATGAACCGGCATATCCACATGGAACGTCGGTTTTTTCAATTCTTCGGCATCGATGTCATTGACGATCACATAGGCTTCCCTTGCCCAGGTGTCAAAGCGGTATCCAACCTGGCGGAAACTCAGACGGCTTCCAAGCGAAAGCAGTAAATCGCTGTTCTGAATCGCAAAATTGCCGGCCCGATCGCCTACATTGCCGCCTTTGCCCACATACAGCGGATGTTCATCATAAATACAGTCAATACTGTCCGCTCCCGTGGCAACCGGAATTCCCAGTTTTTCCACCACCCGCATAAATACATCATGGGCGGCGCCGATGCGGATTCCGTTGCCCGCGTTGATAACGGGCCGTTTCGAAGAACGGATCTTCTCAATGACAGCCTTTGCCGTATCAAGGCTCACCGGTGCGGGAAGTACTTCCCTGTACTCTCCCTTCCCCTTCGTATCCTCCGCAATCTCGGAAGCCGACGGAGCGCTCCAGCCGGTTCCGCCTGCTTTATAATCGTCTGCGTCAAAGCCAATCAGATTATCCGTCTCAATGACAGCGGCCTGTACATTCAACGGAATATCCAGCCAAACGGGGCCCGGGCGTCCGCTGTATGCCAGATACAGCGCTTTCTCCATACAGAAACGGATTCTCATCGGATCGATGACCATCTCACAGTATTTCGTCATATTCGCCACGGATTTCGTAATGTCATACTCCTGATCTCCCATGGCCCTCAGCCGAAGACCGGTGCTTCTGGCCGTCGTATCGTAACGGACCTGACCGGAAATCACAAACATCGGAATGGAATCCATATAACCGCCTGCCACTCCCGTCATGGCGTTAATCCCCCCCGGTCCGGTAGTCACGCAGACAGCAGCGATCTTATTATTAATCCTCGCATAACTCTCCGCCGCCATGGCACAGGCCTGCTCATGGTGATTGTACATGCAGTGAAGACCTTCCTGATGCCCCAGGGCATCATCCAGGTGCATGGCACCTCCGCCTGTAATCAGAAAAACATCGGTAATTCCTGCGTCTAAAAGTTTTTCCGCAATATAGTTGGAAACTTTCTTTTGCATAGTGATTCATTCTCCTCTTCAAACTCTATTATTTATTTCCTATTGTTTATTATTTCATGTATAATGTCAGCTTACGCCGACATTATACCACACTCTATTCCTTC
>CATWBR010000056.1 GCA_958349075.1 uncultured Clostridium sp. | reverse complement strand
CTCCGGGGACCGTTTGCACTTAGTGGAGTGCACAGCGGATGCTAAGCTCGTGAGAAACCTCGCAAAGCACCGGCGGACTCCAATGTCCCCTGCGCAATTGATTCTGCCTTCTTCCCCCGGGCAGTGGATCGACGGGACTGAAGACTCCGCGCAGGTTGTCGCCCGTCCCCTGGCCTGCGGCCCGCTGGGGTTCCTCATGCTCTAGGTGGGAGGACACTTGTCGCAGCCACCACTTGCAGGAGGAGGACATTTATTGCGTCCACTACTTGCGGGAGGAGGACACTTGTCACGGCCACTACTTGCAACTGAAATTGGAGCTTTAATTAGAGCTGAGTGGATTGGGAATGGCGGAATGCCGATGGTTTCAGGATGGTTTCAAGATTGTTTCAAGATGTTTTTAGGATGTTTTAGGATGTTTGTTTGATTTAAGATTGGATAATTTTCTATTGCTGATTTTTGTGGTGGAGACATTCAGCGGCGGGACGGCCGGTGTCCGGCGCGGTAACCTGCCCGCGCCGGATATTGGCTGTATCCGGCCGTGTTATCCTCCTGATCTGTTATACCGGAATACAGCCAGTCTGTCATTACAATCCCTTATCTTCAGCAATGTGCCAAACAGCCACCCGAAAAATGTAAATGTCTTCATCACATCATTAAGGCTGTTTTCCCGCATCAGGGTCAGACCGGGGCACAGGGTTTCCAGCTCTCTTCCCGTTTTTGTCCCCCATCGAAAGGTGGCATTGGTGCTTTTAAGGGTATCATCCGCCGCAGTGCGTTCCCGCCCGAAGGGCTTTATTTTATCATAGAGCACTTTCCTTGGATAAAATAAAGCCCTTGAGCAGGAGACTCAAGAGCATCATTTTAATAATTTATAGATTTTAAATGCAGGCGGCAACATCACGCCCCCCTCGTTCCATCCCGCTATAAATCCACAGCCTTCTTTGCCCTGTTCTTACACACCGCACAACTGTCCCGTTTCGAAAGGGACAGCGGCAGTTCCAGCTTCACCGGCAGGGTATGTCCGCATTCAATCCTGTCGATCAGGGTCTTAGCGGTCTGCTTTCCAAGCTCCGAGATGGGGATATGGACGGTGGTCAGCATTGGCGTGAAGTAACCCGCCATTTCGACATCATCAATACTGATAACCGAAACATCTTCCGGCACCTTATAATCGCGTTCCCTTAACGCCTTAATCGCTCCCATGGCGGTCGCATCATTGGCGCAGAAAACCGCAGTGAAGGGAACTTCCCGCGCCATCAGCGCCTGCGCGGCACAGTAACCTCCATCCAGCGTCTGCTTTGCATCCACAACATATTTACGGTTCAGTTTGAGCCCCATATTCTCCTGGGCCTTACAGTAGCTTTGATATCTGTTTTCCTTACTCAGTTCTCCAAAATAGGCAATCTCCGAATGACCGTATTGGAACAGGGTGTCCATGGCCAGAAGCCCTGCCTGGTATCCATCGCAAAAGACCGTATCGTGCTTATAACTGCTGCAATTGAGACCCACATAGACTACATTCTTCTGGGCGTCTGTAATGGCCCTCATCCTCTCCTCGCTGAACCTTCCCAAAACAACGATCCCGCTTATCTCATTGGAATCAATTGCATTTTTAAATACATCCCCTCCAAGCTCCTCCGCATAAAACGAATACTTTAATATGTAATCGCGTTTATATGCCTCATATTCAATCGCCGTTACCAGTTCTGAAAAGAACATATCCTTGTTATCCGCACTTCTGGCATAGATGCAGGCAAAATAATGTTTTTTTCTCTCGGCTCTGTTTCCCTCCGATCTTTTACGCAGATACTGTGCATTTCTGTTTGGCACATAGTCCGTATCGCGGATGATCTTCCAAATCCGTTCCCGTACCTCCCTGCTCGCAGCTTTTGTATCACGGTCATTCAATACTCTTGAAACAGTAGAAACAGAAACCCCCGCCTCCTGGGCAATATCTTTTAATGTCATCCTTAAGTCCTTTTAATCCGCCGTCGAACCGCCGTCTACCGGTAATGCCACACCGTTAATATAAGAAGCCTCATCCGATGCCAGGTAGAAAGCCGCGCAGGCAATATCTTTTGCCGTGCACAGACGTCCAAGCGGAACCTCTCCGCACCGTTCTGCTGAAAACACGGGATCCTCTAAAAGTTCCATTACAAGTGGTGTGGCCGCCGTTGACGGGCAGATTGCATTGCACCGGATCTTATCCTTTCCATACCGCACGGCAACCGATTTTGTGAGCAGTGTCACCGCTCCCTTGGAGGCTGTGTACGCCTCTGCCG
This sequence comes from uncultured Clostridium sp., assembly GCA_958349075.1. Lineage (GTDB taxonomy): Bacteria > Bacillota > Clostridia > Lachnospirales > Lachnospiraceae > Otoolea. The sequence goes on along the minus strand of CATWBR010000056.1, from coordinate 12,113 downwards.
AATAGCGGTGTCCAATCAGGCCGCACTGGGAAGAGATGTTGATAATCGATCCGCCTCCCTGCCGGCGCATGTGAGGAAGCACATACTTTATTCCGAGAAATACGGCTCCCACATTGACTTCCATAATCCTCATCCATTCAGCCATGGACATATCTTCTATCGCTTTAGGAATGGTGATGCCGGCATTATTAATCAGGACGTCTATCCGTCCTTCTTTTTGGATCACCTCTCCCGTCACTCTCTCCCAATCATCTTCCCTCGTCCCGTCTATGGGCTTAAAATACGCCCTGCCTCCCCCAGCTTCGATCTCTGAGACTAATTGATTCCCCGCAATGGCTGCCCCGGGTAGATCCAGAATAAAAATAACGGCTCCCTCTTTCGCTAAAAACTTTGCCATTCCGGATCCAAGCCCCCCGGCGCCGCCGGTAATCAGAATCCGTTTTCCTTTCACAGTCATGATTGTAACCCCTTCTCCCTGTCCGGCCCTGTATTTTAAGCATGCCGCGTCAAAGTTTTTCACTTCTCTTTGGTCTGATAAAAATAGGAATTTTCACCGTATTTTCTTAGATAATGCTTATCCAGCATATAGGCGGGAAGCAGGGTCATCCCTCCGAGAGACAGCGTCTTATGCGCCATTTTCGCAACTTCCTCCAGAATCACGGCGAATTCCACCGATTCGTCCGCATCCTTTCCCCAGGTAAAGGGGCCATGGCCTCCGCAGAGCACGGCCCGCGTGCGGTTGGGGTCAATGTTATGCGCCGCAAAATACTCTGTAATCTGAATGCCGGCATTAAACTCGTAGTTTTCCGCTACCTTTTCCTCCTCCAGATAAGGCACACAGGGAATCTCACCGTAAAAATGATCCGCATGCGTTGTGCCAAAGCAGGGAATGGATTTCAGCGCCTGCGAAAACACCGTGGCATACAGCGAATGTGTATGCGAGATACCTCCAATATCCTGGAAGGACTTATACATTGCAAGGTGGTAGTCCAGATCCACCGACGGTTTTAACGGGTTGTCGTCGATCGCATTCCCATCCAGATCTGTAACTGAAATATCCTGCCATTCCAGGTCCGAATACTCGATGCCGCGGGGTTTGATTGCAACCAATCCCCTTTCCCGGTCGATTCCAGAAACATTTCCCCATGTATAAATCACAAGCCCCCGAGCCACAAGCTCAAGATTTGCGTCATATACTTTCTTCTTCAGATCGTTTATATCCATAGCAATATCCTTTCTGCATAATTATCCCATCTCCATTATCGTTTTCATGTTAGAGCCCCGGTTGGATACCGTATATTCCATCATCTCCTGAATCTGCTCCATCTTCCCATACCGCGCAGTGATGAATCCCCCTGCATTTAACTTCCCCTCTGCGACTGCATTGACGGCAGACCGGAAATCATCCGGGTGGCTTCCAATACATCCCCGGACATCCAGCTCATTTCTCTGGATATGGTTCATGAGCAAAGAAATAGGCCGGCTGGAATTGGCAACAATCACAACCGTCGTTGTCTTCCCTCCAATTTCAAAAATCTGTTCTGTCGTCGGGCCAAAACCAGCACAGTCGATCACAACGTCCGGCGGATTTCCAAATACCTCACGGGCCACCTCACACAGGGTTTTCCCCCGGTTGTTTACGCCTTCTATGCCGCCTGCCGCAGCGAGCGTTATCTTTTCCTGCGCCACATCGCAGACAACGACCCGTTCTGCCCCTTTTATTTTGCACGCCTGCGCAGTCATGTTCCCGATTGTTCCGGCGCCTACGACAAGTACGCGCTTTCCCCTAACATCCCCTCTGACGGCGGCGTGCATTCCGATCGATAATGGTTCAATCAGTACCGCTTCATCAGGGTTCAGCCCGTCCGGCAGCGGATAGACATATTTCTCCTCCGACAAATAATACTCGGCTCCCAGCCCGTCGGCCTGTATTCCCAGACAGGTGAAATTCATACATGCATTCGGGCTGCCGTGCCTGCACGGATCACAGGAACCGCAGTTGATAAACGGCCAGACGGCTGCGGCCATACCCGGCTTTAATCCGGAATCTGTGCTTCGGACCTCCGCCACTTCAAGAATCCCCTCATGAAACGGCGTGACCGGAAACGTCATATATTGATTATTTCCACCAAACACCTGCAGGTCTGAACCGCAGACACCGATTCTTTTTACCCTGAGCAAAACCTGTCCCTCTTTAGGGACCGGTCTGGCTGCTTCAATAATCTCCGCTTTACCGGGAGCTGTAAACTCGATTTTTTTCAATTTCCCACCCCTGTCAATTACATTGTGCTTTAACAAACCCGAGGCCAATCCCCGCCTTATGTTTCATCTCTGCGATGTCCGCCCCTCCGGAAAGATCCCGCCACAGTGCGGTATTTGCTGCAAACTGACAGCCATTTTTGATGACCGGCTCCAGTATATACGCTCCCTCATAGCGAACCTCTTTAAGAGTCCCGAAAATCGCCTTCCAATCCATGTGAGTGGGAACCGTGCCCGGAACGCAGCGGTTTGCTTCTCCCACATGAAAATGTCCGAGGTATCCACTGTCCGCACATACCCGGATCGCATCGCAGATGCTGTGCTCCTCAATATTCATATGGTAGGTATCAATGAGAAGCTGAACGCGCTCACTCCCGACCGCCTTACAAAAGTCAACGCCCTCCTCCACCGTATTAAAGATAAAATGTTCAAACCTGTTTACGACTTCGAGATATACGTCAATCTCCGCCTCCTCTAAAAGCGGAACAATCCGCTTCATTCCCGCAACGCTGCGTGCGGTATATTCTTTTTTAACATCCTCCGTCAGAATGCCCTGGGGGCGGCCCGGCCAGCATGCATGCACAAGGCCGTCCCACTTGTGGCAGCCGACCTCCTTTAGCAGCCGGATAATTTCAACTGCCCGCCGATAACTGGCTTCCCGGACTTTCGGATCCAGACTTGAGGCATCCGTCTGCTCACTTCTGCCGGCGCCGACAATCAGCTCGATATTATTTGCCTGCGTCAAATCCCGAAACCGGTACAATTCATCATGGCTGAGTCTTAATAAATGATCCGGCATCAGCTCCATCGCGGTACCGCCCTGTTCAATCAGAAACTCGGCAATCGAGTACATATCCCACTCTAATTCCGTTCCCCGGAAATAATTTGCGTGAAGGCCAATTCTATTTTCCATATACCTTTCTCCTCATATTATAAGTCATACTTATATCATGACATTGCCGTTTCTCACTACTTACCACCATTTAATCTGCTCCGTAACATGGCGGCGCATCTCAATAAATTCAGGACTTATAATTTCGCGCGGATAAGGCAGGGAATTTACTAAATCCTCCTTAATCGCCGCCGGCTTATTCGTCAATATAAGAATCTTTTCGGAAAGATAAACAGCTTCCTCGATATTATGGGTGACAAAAACAACGGTCGTTCCCATCTCTCTCCAAAGCCGGAGCACCTCATCTTCCAGATAAAAGCGCAGCTTGATATCCATCTGTCCGTAAGGCTCATCCATCAGCAGCAGATCAGGCTCCATCGCAAATGCCCGTCCGATTACGACCCTCTGCTGAGTACTCACGGAAAGCGACGACATATAGGAATTTTCAACCTCCTCCAGGCCAAGAAGCCGGACGATCTTTTCCACGCGCCCGTTTACCGTCGTCTGCGGCAGCTTTTTTACCTTCAGGCCAAATTCCAGGTTCTGGCGCACGGTAAGCCAGTGAAACAGGGACGGCTCCTGGAAAACGCGGGCAATACTGTGTTTTCTCGGATCGGCAGCTTCCCCGTCAATCTTTAATATGCCCTCCGACGGCTCCATTACTTTTGTTAACAGATTCAGGAATGTGGTCTTACCGCATCCGGTCGGACCTACAACACATACAAATTCACCTTTTTTCACCTGAAACGATATATCATCCAGTACATGGAGGGTGTTAAAATATTTAGTCAGGTGCGAAACTTCAACCTTGATTGGTCTTTCATCGTGTTCTGCCGTATTTTTCAGTTCTTCGCTCATTTTTATCTCCTTCCCTCAGTCTAATTAAATCGCAAGATCTGTATTGTCGGAGATTGACGTGCGGAGCTTTAAAAATTCCGCTGAGATCATATCTCTTGGCCTAGGCAGGTCGTTTATGTAGAGCTCCTTGATCTGTGCAGGGCGATTGCTGAATAGAATAATACGATCGCCCAGATAACAGGCCTCTTCAATATTATTTGTTACAAAAATAACCGTTCTCTTATCTTTTTGCCAGATTTTCGAAACCTCCTCCTCCATTGCGTACCGGGTCTGTGCATCAAGCGCGCCGAAGGGCTCGTCCATAATCAGGATTTCCGGATCGTTTACATAGGCCCTGGCAATACTTACACGCTGTTTCATACCGCCCGACAGTTGGGAGGGATACGAATTTTCAAAGCCGTGAAGCTGGACAAGATCAATGTATTTTTGTGCCTTTTCCCTTCTCTGCGTTTTGGGGACGCCTCTCCATTTGGGTCCGATTTCCACATTCTGCATTACCGTTTTTGCGTCGAACAGGCCGTATCTTTGCGGAACCATACCAATCTTCGGATCATGGCCGTTTACCTGTCTGCCGTCCAGAAGGATTTCTCCGTCCGTAGGCTCATCCAGGCCGGCAATTATATTTAACAAAACGGTCTTACCGCACTGTCCCGGCCCGAGAAGTACAAGAAATTCATTATCATATACATCAAAACTGACGTTGTCGACCGCCTTGATGTCTTTTTCTTTTGACGTAAATACTTTCGTCAGATTTTTAATCTGCAATTTTACTTTATTCTCATCCATGGACATAGCAACCTTTCAACAAATGTTGTGAAAACGCTGAGGAACGCTCCTACTACGCCGATTGTAATCATCGCCACAAGGACTAACGGCATGTCATTTCCATCCATGCCGCGGCTGACAAGAAAGCCCACGCCGCTTTTCGCCCCGAGCATTTCGGCCGCCAGAACCGCCATCCATGCGGCGCTTGTTGCCGTCTTGATCCCTGCAATAATGCCCGGAATAGCCGACGGCATCGCAACCTCCCAGAGCATCTGGGTGCGGTTCGCATCAAACAGCGTCCCCACATCCAGATACATCTCCTCCACGCCCTGGATGCTCGCCCTCGTATTGACGACGATCGGCATAAATGCGCTGATAAACACAATCAAAACCTTGGGAAACTCACCGATACCAAATGCAATTGTAATCAGCGGCACCCATGCGATCGGCGGAATCGGGCGGATGACATTAAATATGGTTCCAAAAAAGCAGTCCAGTTTTTTGTTCCAGCCAATGACAATACCAAATGCCATACCAAGCACGATTGCACTGAGAAGTGCAATGATTACGCGTCTTAAGCTGCAGATAATATGTCCGCCGAAGGAAACACGCATAATCGGCTTTTCTATCAGAAGCAAAAGACGGTTCCACGTCGCCGGCATAGTCGGAAACATATCCGGTCTGTGAGAGGAAACCAGGAACCATGCCAGAATCAAAGCCGAAATTGAAATGACAGGGAGCAGCATATAAACGATATCCTTTGCAGTAATCTGCTTAAATTCACCTTTACGGCCCTTTTTATCAACTCGTACCATCTTTCTTACCTCCACCGGATCACCCGATTTTCAACAAATGTAAGGATTCCGTTAAACAGCGCCCCTACTCCGCCGATCACAATCATGCCCAGAAGAATAATGTCCGGGCGTGCAAACATCCTGCCCATCAGGATCATATAGCCAAGTCCGGCGCTGGAAGCCAGCATTTCTGCCGCAACAAGCGTCGACCACGCATTGCCGACTGCGACGCGGACGCCCGAAAACGTCATCGGCATCGCACTGGGAATGCCGACCTTGAAGAACGTCTCCACATTGGAGGCGCCGCATGTCCTGGCCACATCAATAAGTGTCTTATTGGTCTGTTTGATTCCTGTGTAAGAGTTGATGACACAGGGAATCAGCGCAGAAAAGAAAATGATGAATGCTTTTGCGCGCAGCCCGATTCCCAGCCACAAAACCGTAAGCGGGATCCAGGAGATCGGCGGGATTGGACGGATCACCTCAAAGATTGGATTTACCAGTCCGTCCAGTGCCTTAAACCATCCCATGCAAAGTCCCAGGGGGACGCCGACGGCTATTGCCAGGCACAGCCCCGTCACGGAAACCTGGAGGCTCGCCCCGATAGACTGCGGCAGCAATGCACCATCCGGCGATGCATCATAAAACTTTTTCACAAATAAAACCACCAGCTCCGTAGGTTTCGCAAGGTAGCGCCCCGATATCAGCCCCGTGCTGATTAACAGCTCCCACAGTACAAGAAAGCTGAGGATGCCGGCGATCGATAACATCACATAGGTATAGGTGCTGCAATAACGGCCTCTTCCTAACCTGTCACGAACTTTTTTTGTATTTTTCATAAATCTCCAGCCCTTTGTCGTCTTAATAACCGAAAATTCCAAGTGAAACGGCAGGATTGCCGTTTCTGTGCACCGCGAACCGTGTTATTGCCCGCATCCCGGCCAAAATGCGGCCGGGATGCAGGCGGTAACAATTATCTTGCTTCCATGACTGCCTGTACTTCTTCTGCAATTTCAGAGGATATCTTATGATTATCAAGAATAAAAGCCCTCTGGTCATTTGTGTACTTGTCCTGGCTTACAAAGAAGTCGAATGTATACATGATTGCCTGCTCTCCGCCTGTAATCTCGCGGCCTGCAAGTCCGGACTCATCCGCAGCGCTCTGAAGCATCAGATCCAGATTCTGCTTCATCGTGTGATCCGGCGTTCTGCTGTAAGTCTCAAAGGCCAGATCGAAATCTTCCGTTGTCGTGATACCCTCGATCGCACAGGTCTCGGCATACAGAGTCGCTGCATCTTCCATATTTTCCTGAATCCATTCAGCCGTATGATAGTACAGCTCATATATTTTCTGAATTGCTTCTCTCTTGACCGGATCTGCCAGCGCTTTGTCCGTTGCACACATCGCGGCCGCGATGACGATACCGTTGTCTCCTGCTCCCACTACTTTCACATACTTGCCTTCCTTCTCCGCCGTAAGAGCCGTCGAAGTCCATATTCCCATACCATCGCCTTCCCCTGCGCGGAATGCCGTAAGAGCCGTTGTCGCATCCATATTGGTCAGAGTAACATCGTTCGCAGTGAGGCCCATCTGCTCCAAAACGGAAATCATCGTCATGTGCATGGTCGTTCCAAGCGGCAGCAGCCACTCCGTTCCCTTCCAGTCATCCGCAGTGCCGTACATTTCCGGATAATCCGGGAAATGTCCTTTGCCCGACTTTGCAATAGGAGAATCCTCGCGGACATAGAGATTCAAAATCACCTCGTTCTCTACAATTCCGATTGCAGTAACATCATAATTGAGGATGCCGTTGATCACTCCCGGGCCGCCGGATGTACAGATATCCCAGTCCGCATTTGCCTCCATCATCGCAGGGCCCGAGATAAAGGAATTATAATTGAAGGTAATTCCAAGCTCCTCAAGCCAGCCCTTCTGTTCCATAATATAGAACTCAGAAGAATGCGGAGAACCCGAGAAAAAGCCACGATTGATTGTTACAGGCTCCGCCATCGGTTCAATTCCCCAGGTGGTTCCTTCTCCCTCTGCAACTTCATCCGTTCCGGAAACAGCGGCCGTCTCTTCCTTTGTGGCCGGTGCAGGTTCCGAACTTTTAGATGAACCGCCGCAGCCGGCGAGCATGCTCACAAGAAGGGCCATTACAGTTACCAGCGCCAAGTTTTTTTTCATTTTTTATCCTCCTGTTATTTATCTTAAGCCTTTTATCTTAAGTTTCTTGTCTTAAGTTTCTTATCTTAAGCCTCTTGCCTTAAGTTTCTTACCTTAAATTTCGCTCCCCCAATTTTTTCTAAACGGTTGTCAGATCGTCATCCTTCATGCAAAGATGGACGGCCCCCAGCTTAAACGTCTTTGGCAGCGCTAAAATATGAGGATTTGCTCCAACATATTTTTTCTTCGCGTCCTCCAGCGCCTCCTCAAAGGTCGCCCGCGTTTTCAGTCCCATGCTTCTTGCGATTCCCGGCTCCTGTGCTCCGACAAGATAGATTGCGCTTGTGTTCTCCTCCGCGATATGCCCGCAGGACATCATTGAAAAACCGTGGAAGGGATGAAATGCATTTGCACAGCGGTATTTGCGGATATACTCCTCATTCGTTGCAAAGTATTCTCCATACCGGTTCATATCCGGCAGCGTATTCATATAATCGTGCTGGAACATCTCATACAATTCACGCAGATAAGGCCATCTCTCATCATGAAAATATCCGTTGCAGGTGGAGGAGCAGATAATAACGCACTTATCGCTCATCACTCTTTTATGGCGGATGACCTGTGCCGAAATCGCCTGCATAAACTGAATCGGGTTTGTTCCCATTCCATCACCGTAATGAAAATTCTGAGGCATGCCGAAAATCATGATATCGTATTTTTTCTCCGCAAACGGCACATAGGTACGTTTATTTGCCATAATCCACGACTTTGGCTGCATGACCGCCGCATAACCCGAATTGATTTCTATCTGGCGGGAGCTGGTATCGAGAACCGCATCACAACAGAAGAAGGGATGTCCCATCTTCTCCTCCATCAGCATGCCAATCTCGTCAAACTTCGTGCGCATCAGACTGTGGCCCGAGACCGGAGTAAAGTCCTTACGGTGCATAACTTCAGGCACATGATGGCTGGCGATGGAGCGCCAGTGCGTGATTCCCGTTGCACAGTGTTTGTATCCGCCCGAATATCCCCCATAAGGATTTCCCTGTGTGTGGCCGATTAAAATGGGAATGTCACAGTCAAAAACATACCGGTTCATCAGCACCCGATCGCCGCGGGAGGTACATCCCAAATCCGCCAGATGCTCATAATCTTCCGAATCATGGCTGGTAATCTGATGGCTCCAGTAAAACTCATTGAACAATTCGTCTCCAAGAATCTGCCTTGCCTCCGGAACGGTTGTCCTGGGATGCAGTCCATTGGAAAACAACAGCAAAATATCCTTTTTTTCCACACCGTTTCTGCATAATTCATCCACAATAAGGCGGATTGCAACTTTACGGTGGGACGTGGGCTGGCATCCTCCCTTCACGATGTCCGGGATTACGATAACCGCCGTGGCTCCTTTGTGCGCCAATTCGGAGAGCGGCTTCATCCCCATTGGATTCCGGATGGATTCAATCGTCTTCTCCACAATCTCCTGCTCCGGAATACAGGGCGGATCCGGCACCGTTTCCCCCGGGATAAAAACCTCCGTGGAATCCGGCAGTTCCGCACTCATCAGGCCCTGGCCATATTCAAAATCCAGTTTCATTTAACTCCCTCACTTTCTAAGATACCGGCTGATAATCTCCAGATACTCATTCGGATAGAATCCGATTTCTCCGGAGAACCGGGTCAGCGCGATTAGTCCACCGTCTATCTCGTTGATTGATGCAAGCATTTCGGCGTTATCTGTCTTAAGGCCGCCTCCATAGACAACATCCATTCCTCCTGTGGCTTTTTTAATAAAACGGGCAATTTTTGTTATGTAGGATTGATCCGCCGGAGTTTTCCCGGGCCCGATGGACCAAATCGGCTCGTAACCAATCACGACCTTGGTTGTATCTACTCCCTCAAGTCCAATCGAGAGCTGTTTTCCCAGAACCTCTTCCCATCTCTCCTGCTCTTCACTCCTTTCTCCGATACAATACAGGACTTTCATGCCCCGGGAAATTGCCAGTTTTATTTCCTGATTCAAAATGCGGTCAACCGCGTCCGGATCCTCTGTTCCTGTTTCCGCCAGAATGCCCTTTTTATCGTCCCGCTCTTCACAATGGCCAATCAGCACCGACTGCACCCCCATCGCAGACATCGCCGCTGCCGGCCGGTTTGCCGTAAAAGCGCCAAACCCGTTCACCCCTGTATCCATGCGGTAAACACCCTGACATCCAATCTGCACCGGACTGTCCCCGCATCTTGCCGCCGCCGCGCTCAAAATATGTGCCTCCGGAAAATACTGCACAAATTCAACTTCCGAAGAATCATACTCTTTCAGGCTTTGCTGCGTGCTTTCCACAATGTACCCGCCCCATTTTTGAACGGGGGCAATCCGGTTCAAACCGCCCTGCTCTACCGGAACATCGAAACGTTTCAGGTTTAAAAAAATATGTTTCATTTTTACCTCCACCCCGTAAACTTTATCATTACTTTTTCATGACTGCTTTTCTGGCCGCCTCTGCAATTGCTTCTATATCCAGTCCGTAAAGCTTCTCTAACTCTGCCGGAGAACCGGAGCAGCCAAACCGATCCTGGATGCCTACGAATTCCATCGGAGTCGGAAGGTCTCTTGACAAAACCTCCGCTACGGCTCCGCCCAGGCCCCCAATCACATTGTGATCTTCTGCCGTGACAACCGCACCCGTCTTTTTTGCATAAGTTAAAATGAGCTTTTCATCGATTGGTTTGACAGAAGCCATATCAATCACTGCCGCGACTATACCTTCCTTTTTCAACAGTCCCGCAGCTTCCACACTCCGGTAAACCATATCTCCGACGGCAATAATCGTAACATCCGCGCCGTCCAGCACGACCCGGCCTTTTCCAATCTCAAAATCCAGGGTTCCCTTTTCATACACGTCCGGCGTCCCCAGCCGTCCAAACCGCAGATAGACCGGCCCGTCCTTTTGAAGCGCCGCTTTTACACAGGCATATGTCTCTTCCACATCACAGGGACAAAGAACCGTCATATTGGGGATGGTGCGCATCAGAGAAATGTCTTCGATACATTGATGGCTTCCCCCGTCCGCGCCAATGAGAACGCCTCCATGAGTCGCTCCTATCTTAACATTGCAATTGGGATATGCTATACCGTTTCGAACCTGATCATATGCCCGTCCGGCTGCAAAAGCCGCAAACGTGCTTGCAAAGACGGGGACGCCGCAGGATGATATACCTGCTGCAAAATTCATCATATTGGATTCCGCAATTCCCATATCGATAAACCGTTCCGGATATTTTTCTTTAAACTTAATCGTCTGCGTCGCCTTCGCAAGATCCGCGTCCAACACATAAAAATCATATTGAGCGCCGAATTCAGCCAGAGCAAGACCGTAAGCCTCTCTTGTAGACAGCATCTTTGAATCCCTCCTTATACATCTAAATTTGTATTTAAATCTCTCATCGCCTGATCATATTGTTCATCGGAGATTGCGGCGCCGTGCCATCCTGCCTGGTTCTCCATGAATGAAACCCCTTTTCCCTTTACGGTCGTACAAATGATAAATGTCGGAGTCTCCGTATTCCTGCGGGCCTCCTCAAACGCCCTGAGCAGCTCTCCCACGTCATGGCCGTCTGCTTCCAGTACCTGCCAGCCAAAGGCCTCTATCTTTTCGCGGATCGGATGGATGGACATGACGTTTTCAACACAGCCGTCAATCTGCAGGCCGTTCCGATCAAGCAAGACCGTAAAATTGGAAAGTTCATAATGGGCCGACGCCATAAGGGCCTCCCACACCTCTCCCTCCTGCATCTCGCCGTCGCCAATGATGCAGTATACCCGGTAATTCTTACCTTCTTTTTTCGCATAACACGCCATGCCTGCTGCGGCTGAAATTCCCTGCCCCAGAGAACCGGTTGACATATCCACCCCGGGAACCTTTTTTCTGTCGGGATGTCCCTGAAGAGGGCTGTCAATCTGCCTGAGAGTTTTTAAAAGTTCCTTTGGAAAGTATCCTCTCTCAGCCAGCGCCGCATAATACGCGGGAGCCGCGTGTCCTTTTGATAACACAAAACGATCTCTGTCTCCTCCGTTCGGAGACTCCGGATCCACATTCATCTCGTGAAAATACAGAACACTTAACATTTCTGCAATCGACAAAGAACCACCCGGATGTCCGCTTCCTGCACAATGCAGGCTTTCCACTGTATCAACGCGGATGTCGTGTGCTGTTTTTTCTAATTGCTCTCTGGAATAGTTGAGTTTCATCATTTTTTCTCCTTTTCGAACAAATTTAAGAAATTACCTGTTTATCTGTTTTGTGTTGTTTAAGGCTCGAGCATTTTGCTATTATGCTTAATTTTTGTACAAATAGCACAATTAATTTCTTTTATATCTTAT
>CATWBR010000055.1 GCA_958349075.1 uncultured Clostridium sp. | reverse complement strand
CCATGAAAGAGCGGCTGAATGAATGCCGGAGGGATTTTAAGTAAACCGGATACAGGTAATAAATTAAAATAAAATAGAAAGATTACACAAGGAGGAAATACTATGTTATACAATGCTGTAGAACCGGAATTTTATGATTTAATTGACGCCGACGCGGTACTCGAACCCGTATCGGTGGGACACAAGGTGACGGAGGGGATTATGTGGTGGCCTCAGAATGACTGCCTGATCTTTTCCGATATGGGAGTGGGAAAGGTGTACAAATGGAATCCAAAAACCTATGAGACAACCGTAATCAAATTTCCCAGCAATATTTCCAACGGCAATTTTATTGACCGCGAGGGCCGTATCGTGACGTGTGAGCATGCGACCAGTTCCATCACGCGCATGGAACCGGACGGGCGCTATATGAAAACGCTGGCTTCCCACTATGATGGGAAGGAGTTAAACAGCCCCAATGATATCATCGTGGATTCAAAGGGCCGCATCTGGTTTACGGATCCTGTGTACGGACGCACCAGCAAGGTGGCTGGAATTGCCCGTGAACCGGAAATGGGATTCCAGGGAGTATACTGTATCGATGAGAATGGAAAACTGATTCTTGCCCGCAGCGATTTTGATCAGCCTAACGGCCTGTGTATGGAAATCGGCGAAGAGTCCATGCTGGTGAATGATACCCCGAGACAGGAGATCCGGAGATTCAAAGTGGAAGAGGACTGTACCTTAAGCGGCGGGGAGGTTGTATGCGAAGTCGGCGGACGTCCGGACGGAACCAAGATCGATGCTCGGGGGAATATCTTTACAACGGCCACAGGCGATGTTTTCGTCTTCGATAAGAATGGCCGGAAACTCGGCGAAATCCACGTGCCGGGAACCTGCCGCAACTTCTGTTTCGGCGGTCCCGACCGGTCCGAACTCTACTTTGCCTGTGAGACGATCTACCGCCTTAAAACGAAAACACAGGGAGCCGAATTTTTTAAATAGAAATATCGGAATCAGAACCGTTTCAAGCCGGGAGCGCACGGCGGGAGAAAGTGTCCCGCCGCCGCTCCTTTTTTCGTGGCAGCAGAAACAATGCCGGTTTGTGCCGCTTCCACCCGTATGCTGACGTCATCATCAGCGAAAAATTAACATATATCACGTTTTTTCGCATACTTCCTATAGTAAAAGATGGAAAAGTGGTATATAATACTAACTGCGAAAAGATGCAGTACAGCAGTAAACGGATAAATTAATTATAGAGGAGGACCACCATGCTTAAACTGGAGAATGTTTCTTACGAAATCCAGGAAGAAAAGGGACAAAAAGGTATTATCCACCATGTCGATCTGACGATAAATGATGACGAGTTTGTGGTGATCACAGGGCCGAACGGCGGCGGTAAATCTACGCTTGCAAGACTGATTGCAGGCATTATCAACCCGACCGGAGGCAGGATCCTGTTTAACGGCGAAGATATCACGGGGAAAAATATCACCGAGAGAGCCAATATGGGAATCAGCTTTGCATTCCAGCAGCCGGTACGTTTTAAGGGAGTCCAGGTTCTCGACCTGATCCGGCTGGCGGCAAAACAGAACATGTCTGCGGCGGACGCCTGTAAGTATCTGTCGGAGGTTGGCCTTTGCGCCAAAGACTATATTAACCGTGAGGTGAATGCCAGTCTTTCGGGAGGCGAACTGAAAAGGATTGAGATTGCGACGGTACTGGCCAGGGAGTCCAGCCTTTCCGTTTTCGACGAGCCGGAAGCCGGGATCGATCTCTGGAGTTTCCAGAATCTGATTCAGGTATTTGAACGGATGAGAGCAAAGACAAAAGGCTCCATCATGATCATTTCCCATCAGGAGAGGATTCTTAACATTGCAGACCGGATCGTGGTGATTGCCGACGGGCGTGTATTGAAAGAGGGGAAAAGGGAAGAGGTGCTTCCGGAGATCCTGGGTACATCCTCGGCAGTAGAAGCCTGCGATTTTTTCAGGAGGGACAATTAATGGATCAGATTCAAAAAACATTACTGGAAGAAGTTGCCGACCTGCACGAAGTACCGGCCGGCGCATATAATATCCGCGCCAACGGACAGATGGCTGGAAGAAATACGACGGCGAACATAGATATTGTCACAAAAGAAGACAAATCGGGAATTGACATCAAAATCAAAGAAGGAACCAGGAATGAGAGCGTCCATATCCCGGTTGTTTTAAGCCAGAGCGGGCTGATGGAGATGGTATATAACGACTTTTATGTGGGAGACAACGCCGATGTCACAATCGTTGCCGGATGCGGCATCCACAATGGCGGCGACGCGGCGTCCGAACACGACGGAATCCACCGTTTCTTCATCGGAAAGAATGCAAAAGTCCGTTATGTGGAGAAGCACTATGGGGAAGGCGACGGAAAAGGCAAACGAATCCTGAATCCGACTACGGAAGTTACAATGGAGGAAGGCAGCTATCTGGAGATGGAAACCGTGCAGATTAAGGGTGTGGATTCCACAATCAGAAAGACGGTGGCCGACCTGGCGGCAGGCGCTAAGATAGTTATTAAAGAGCGCCTTCTGACACACGGCAGCCAGGACGCAGAGAGCAGTATTATCGTCAATTTAAACGGTAAGGATGCCAGCGCCAATGTCATGTCGCGTTCCGTGGCCAAGGAGGAATCCCATCAGAAATTTGTGTCAGTCATCAATGGAAACAGCCGGTGCGCCGGCCATACGGAGTGCGATGCAATCATCATGGGCAATGCCAAGATTCAGGCGGTTCCCGAACTTACGGCCAACGATCCGGACGCAGCCCTGATTCACGAGGCGGCCATCGGTAAGATTGCCGGAGACCAGATTGTCAAACTGATGACACTGGGACTTACAGAATCCGAGGCAGAGGAGCAGATTGTCAACGGCTTCTTAAAATAACAGTCATAATTTCACGTTTTTCCGCATATATTTAGATGTAATCTGAGAAAGTAGGCAGCTACTGTCCACAGAAAAACTGAGGATATGCATATGGACAATCAAAAAGCGGAAAACCTTCTGAATCTGGCCATGGACGCCACTCCGGAAGAACGTGAAAAATCGCCCGCGCTGAGCGTTGGGATTAACAGAGAAGAGAAACGGTGGGAACTGATCGTAAAATACAACGGAGATCTGAACGTAGTCCTCGAGGCATTACCTGAAATTCAGGCAATCTCTCTGTCGGGCGGTTATGCGATCATGACGGTACCGGAATCACTAATAGAGTCTTTGGCAGGTTTTTCACAGGTTGAATATATTGAAAAACCGAAAAGGCTCTATTTTTCCGTTAACAGAGGAAAAAGTAATTCGTGCATTAACCCGTTACAGGAAAACGGAAACGGCCTGACCGGCAGGGGAGTCATCACCGCAATCATTGATTCGGGGATTGATTACTATCACCGGGATTTCAGGGATGCGGAGGGAAAAAGCCGCATTCTGGAGCTGTGGGATCAGGACCGTGACACGGTATACACCCGCGATCAGATTAACGAGGCGCTGGAGGCGGGCAGCCGCACGGCGGCATACCAGATTGTACCCGAGAGGGATGTGAGCGGTCACGGAACGGCGGTGGCCGGGATTGCCGCCGGAAGCGGCCTGGAGGGTGACGGACGGTACAGAGGCGTTGCCTGGGAAAGCGATCTGATCGTTGTAAAGCTGGGAGTTCCGGCAGCCGACTCATTTCCCAGGACGACGGAGATGATGCGGGCCATCGACTACGTGGTCAACAGGGCGATTTTTTACCAGAAACCCCTGGCGGTTAATCTGAGTTTTGGCAATACATATGGTTCACATGACGGAACCAGCCTCCTGGAGACGTATATCAACATGATGGCGGGGCAGGGAAAGACCACGATTGTCGCGGGGACAGGCAATGAGGGCAGCACAAGAGGCCATACCGCCGGTTTCCTGACAGAGGGCAATACGGATGAAATAGAGCTGTCGGTCGACGACTATGAGACCGGCTTCGGCGTGCAGCTCTGGAAACTATATGTAGACAGTTTTGATATTATCCTGGAAGGCCCGGGCGGAACCTCGGTAGGCCCGATTAACAGCCAGCTCGGTTCGCAGCGGATACGTTTTGCGAGAACCACGGTCCTTCTCTACTACGGAAAACCCAGCCCTTACAGCAAAGCCCAGGAAATTTATTTCGACTTCATACCCAGGTATGACTATGTTGAGAGCGGTGTCTGGAAGATAAGGCTGGTTGCACGGAGAATCATATCGGGGCAGTATGATTTCTGGCTTCCATCGGAAAGCGCCCTGAACCGCTCCACCCATTTCCTCCGCCCCACCCCGGACACGACACTTACCATCCCATCCACCGCCCTCAGGGTCATATCGGTGGGGGCATATAACGACTCCTACCAGACGTACGCCGATTTCTCGGGCCGGGGCTTTACAAGGCTCGACAACCTGATTAAACCGGACCTGTCCGCCCCGGGGGTTAACGTTATGACCTCCCGCTCCGGAGGCGGCTACGAGCCCGTCACGGGAACCTCCTTTGCAACCCCATTCGTAACGGGAAGTGCAGCCCTGCTGATGCAATGGGGAATCGTAATGGGAAACGACCCCTTCCTCTACGGAGAAAAATTAAAGGCCTACCTGATCCGCGGAGCAAGGCATCTGCCTGGTGAAAACGTTTATCCCAATCCCCGCCTGGGATGGGGAACACTATGCGTGGCGGCGTCCATTCCGATCTAGAGCGTGCAGATGGCGAAAATGAATTTTCAAACACGCTCGAAGCTGAGGCTGCGGCAATCCCCGATCCACCCCATTAAATCCTCACTCTTTTGTCTTCTTTTTCGTAAATTTTTAGAAAATTTTAACAGAATAAGGGTGTTAAAAAGTAGAAAAATATGATATTATGGTTAGATAATGGGTGAACTTTCGAGATTATTACATAAATTGTTCTGAATAAGGGTGGGATCAATATGAATATCAGAGAAACTACGGAAAAATGGGAACGGGATTATCTGAGTCCTTACGCCTCTTTAAGCGAAAACACGAGAGGAAGGGATCGGGAGGAACCGCTATGTGACATCCGTCCGGAGTACCAGAGGGATCGGGACCGGATTCTGCACAGCAAGGCATTCAGACGGCTGAAGCACAAGACACAGGTGTTCCTTGCGCCCGAGGGGGATCACTACAGGACGCGTCTGACCCACACACTGGAAGTTTCCCAGATAGCCCGTACGATTGCAAAGGCGCTGAGGCTCAATGAATCTTTGACCGAAGCGATTGCACTGGGACATGACCTTGGCCACACACCCTTTGGCCACTCGGGAGAGTCGATTCTCGACAAGCTCTGCAGCGACGGATTCGCACATTACAAACAGAGTGTCCGCGTCGTGGAGGTATTGGAGAAAAAGGGCCGGGGAATCAACCTGACCTGGGAAGTGAGGGACGGGATTTTAAACCACCGTACCAGCGGCCATCCATCCACCCTGGAAGGAAATATTGTCCGCCTTTCCGATAAGATTGCCTATATTAACCACGATATTGACGACGCCATCCGCGGAAGGATTTTCCGAGAGGGCGATCTGCCGGCCGAGTATACGGATATTCTCGGGGGCAGCGTCAGGGAGCGTCTCAATACGATGATACACGATATCATATACCAGAGCTTTGACAAACCGGAGATAGCCATGTCACCCGGCATGGAGACGGCGATGCACGGCCTCCGCAGATGGATGTTCGAGAACGTCTACCGCAACGGGATTGCCAAGGCCGAGGAAGGAAAAGCGCAGCACATGATTGTAATGCTTTATGAGCATTATATGAAACATATTCACGAATTACCAGAAGAATATCTGGATATGATGAGAGAGCGCGGGGAAAAAGAAGAACGGGTCGTCTGCGACTATATTGCAGGCATGACGGACATTTATGCCATCGACCGTTTCAACGAGCTCTTTGTACCAAAATCCTGGAAAGTATAAGGAGGTTTTCATGTATTATCCGGAAGAAGTGATAGAAGAAGTCAGAATGAGGAGCGACATCGTGGATGTTATTTCCGGGTATGTGAAGCTTCAGAAGAAGGGGGCCAATTACTTTGGTCTCTGCCCTTTTCATCATGAGAAATCACCGTCATTTTCCGTGGCGCCCCAGAAGCAGATGTACCACTGTTTCGGCTGCGGGGTCAGCGGCAATGTGATTACCTTTATTATGGAATACGAAAATTACTCGTTCCGCGAGGCTGTGGAGATGCTGGCGGACCGTTCGGGCGTCAAACTCCCTAAGATGGAATATTCCAAAGAGGCAAAAGCACAGGCGGATCTTAAGGCGGCCCTGTTAGAGATCAACAAGCAGGCAGCCAACTATTTTTATTATCAGTTAAAACAGCCCCAGGGCCAGGTCGGATACGATTATCTGCGCAGGCGTGAACTGAGCGATGAGACGATCCTCCGGTTCGGTCTGGGGTATTCCAATAAAACCAGCGACGATTTGTACCGGTACTTAAAAAGCAAGGGTTATGACGACGGCATTTTAAAAGAGACAGGCCTTGTGACAATTGAGGAACGGGGTTCCAGGGACAAGTTCTGGAACCGGGTCATGTTCCCAATCATGGACGTCAACAACCGGGTGATCGGTTTTGGCGGCCGGGTTATGGGGGACGGCGAACCGAAGTATCTGAACTCGCCCGAGACGAAGCTCTTCGACAAGAGCCGGAATCTCTACGGATTGAATTACGCAAGGACCTCCAGGCAGAAATTTATCCTGCTCTGCGAGGGATATATGGACGTCATATCCATGCACCAGGCCGGTTTCACCAATGCGGTGGCCTCGTTGGGAACAGCGATGACCGAGCAGCACGCGGCTCTTCTGAAACGGTACACGGATCAGGTGGTGCTGACATACGACAGCGACGGGGCGGGAGTGAAAGCGGCCCTGCGCGCCATTCCGATACTCAAGAACGCCGGAATTTCAACAAAGGTGCTGAACATGAGGCCCTATAAGGATCCCGACGAATTTATGAAAAATCTCGGGCCGGACGAGTTCTTCAAAAGAATCGAGAACGCCCGCAACAGTTTCCTTTTTGAGATTGACGTCCTGAAAGAGGGCTGCAACATGGAAGATCCGGAACAGAAGACCGATTTTTACAACAAAACAGCCAGAAAGCTCCTGGATTTCCCGGAGGCTTTGGAACGGGACAACTATATCCAGGCCGTGTCCAGGGAATTCTTCATCAACTATGAGAACCTGAAGACATTGGTTAACCAGTTGGGCAGCCGTCTGGGGATGGGAGCCGCGAGGAGCAGGGGAGCGGATGAAGAGGAACCTGCGCCGTCCCGGCCGGGTACGCCCGTCAGGAAAAAAGAGAAAGAAGAGGGAATCCGGAAATCCGAACGCCTTCTGCTCACATGGCTGATAGAGGAGCCGGAGCTTTTTGATAAAATAAAAGGGATCATTACCCCGCAGGATTTTGTCAAGCCACTTTACCGCGAAGCGGCGGAGATGGTGTTTGACGGCCATGGGAAAGGGGAAGTAAACCCGGCGGCCATCCTGAATCACTTTATCGACGACGAGGGGAATTACAGGGAAGTGGCGGCGCTCTTCAATGCCAGCCTGGACGAGTCGTTAAGTAATGAAGAACAAAAGAAAGCGTTTTCAGAAACCGTACTTCGGATAAAAAGGAGCAGCCTGGAACATCAAATCCGGCATGCCGCCGGTCTTGATGAGCTTCAGAAGCTGATTAAGGAGCAGGCCGAACTTGCAAATCTGCATATTTCACTTGATTAAGGAGAAAATACGTTACTATTAAGCCTTTGCTTGTCATTATTCACAGCCCTGCCGGAAATTAAGCAGAGGCCGTGATATTGCGGCCTTTGGTTTCATAGCAGCGAATATACAATAAAGCTATGGAGGGATGGGAGAATTATGGAAGAAAAGACAGTGACATTTGAAGAGAAGCTGATTCAGCTTCTGGAACTGGCGAAAAGTAAGAAGAATGTGTTGGACAACAAAGAAATTCTTGACTTTTTCCATGGTGAAATATTGAGCCCGGATCAGTTGGATCAGATGTATGATTTTCTCGAGAATAACAAGGTTGACGTTCTGCAGTTCGACGAGGATCTCGATATTGACCCGGATCTCTTCATCGAGGAGGAATTAAACGAAGAGGAAGAGATAGATGTTGAGAATATCGATTTAAGCGTACCGGATGGAATTAATATAGAAGATCCCGTCAGGATGTACCTGAAGGAGATTGGAAAAGTTCCTCTTTTATCGTCGGATGAAGAGATTGAGCTGGCGAAACAGATGGAGATGGGCAATGAATACGCCAAGAAGCGCCTGGCCGAAGCCAACCTGCGTCTGGTGGTAAGTATCGCAAAGCGTTATGTGGGCCGGGGAATGCAGTTTCTGGATCTCATCCAGGAGGGCAACCTGGGCCTGATTAAGGCCGTGGAGAAATACGACTATTCCAAGGGATTTAAGTTCAGCACCTACGCGACCTGGTGGATCCGCCAGGCTATCACGCGTTCCATCGCCGACCAGGCGAGGACGATCCGGATTCCGGTGCACATGGTTGAGACGATTAACCGCCTGATCCGGACCTCCAGGCAGCTTCTTCAGGAGCTTGGCCGCGAGCCCTTCCCCGAGGAGGTGGCGGAGCGCATGGAGATACCGGTGGAGCGCGTCAGGGAGATTATGAAGATTTCACAGGATCCCGTATCGCTTGAGACGCCAATCGGTGAGGAGGAAGACAGCCACCTCGGTGATTTCATCCAGGACGACCATGTGCAGGTTCCGTTGGATGCAGCCACCTTTACCCTGCTTCATGAGCAGCTTATGGAGGTTCTCGACACGCTGACGGACAGGGAGCAGAAGGTTCTGCGCCTGAGGTTCGGCCTGGATGACGGAAGACCCAGGACACTTGAGGAAGTGGGTAAGGAATTTAATGTAACCAGGGAGCGTATCCGCCAGATCGAGGCGAAAGCCCTGAGAAAACTGCGCCATCCAAGCCGCAGCAAGAAACTGAAAGATTATCTGGATTAAAAAAATTACTGAGGATATTGTAAATGAAATTATCACACCGTTTAATGACGATTGCTTCCTTTGTCCGCAAGGGAAGCAAAATTGCTGATATAGGAACTGATCACGGATACATACCGATTTATCTGGTGAGTGAAGGGATTTCTCCCTCCGCGCTGGCCATGGATGTGCGGAAGGGGCCGTTAGAACGGGCCGGGAACCATGTCCTCGAATACGGACTCGGTGATAAAATAAAAGTGAGGCTCAGCGATGGGCTAAAAAAGCTGGAACCGGGCGAGGCCGACACGATTGTCATTGCCGGAATGGGCGGGGAACTGATCGTGCACATTCTGGAAGCGGGAAAGCACGTATGGGAGAGCACGGAACGCCTGGTTCTGTCGCCCCAGTCGGAAGTCGGAAGCGTAAGGCACTATCTGGAGGAGAACGGTTTCACTATTCTGCGGGAAACCATGGTAAAGGATGAGGGTAAATATTACACGGTCATCGAGGCAGGGCACGGCGCGATGTATTACGGCCGGGAGTGCTTTTACGAGTATGGCAGATACCTGATTCAGGAGAAAAACGACGTATTTCGGGAGTTTCTGGAGAAAGAGAGACGCTCGGTGGACGAACTGATCGCGGCACTGTCTGAGAAACACTCCGACAGCGCCGTGAGACGCCTCGGGGAGCTTTTAACGAGGCGGGACATGATTAAGGAGGCACAGGATGAAATGCAGGGAATTGATTAAAAAACTGGAAACGCTTGCTCCGCCGTCCATGGCATGTGACTGGGATAACCCGGGCCTTCTGGCGGGCAGGAGTGGCAAAGAGGTGAATACGGTATATCTGGCCCTGGATGCCACGGACTCCGTCATAGAGGATGCGGTGCGCTGCAAAGCCGATATGCTCATCACCCATCACCCCCTTATATTCAGGCCGCTAAAAAAGGTGAATGACGAAGATTTTATCAGCAGGCGCATTCTGAAACTGATTCAAAACGACATTTCCTATTATGCGATGCACACGAACTTCGATGCGGCGCCCGGATGTATGGCGGATACAGCGGGCGCCCGGCTGGGCCTTACGGATACGGAGGTTCTGGAGGTCATGGGCAAGACGGAGGACGGTAAAGATTACGGAATCGGTATCTGCGGGAGCTTTGCACATGCCATGACACTGAAAGAGACGGGGGAGGCGGTCAAAAAGGCATATGGGATTCCGTTTGTCACCGTGTTCGGTGACGTGGAAGACACCGGACGGACCGTCAGGACGGCGGCTGTCTGTCCAGGTTCCGGGGGAAGCACGCTGAAAGAAGCGTTAAGATGGGGAGCCGATGTATACATTACGGGTGATATCGGCCACCACGAGGGGATTGATGCCGTGGCAAACGGTATGGCAGTGATTGACGCCGGGCACTACGGGATTGAGCATATTTTCACCGGCTTTATGGAGAGTTTCCTGGGAGAAAACCTGGAGGAGCTTAACGTTATAAAAGAACGGGATATATTTCCAAATCATGTGCTGTAATAAAACACCAAAACATCAGATAAAACGGGATGTTGAAATACCAGATAGAATGGGATGTCGAAATACCAGATAGAATGGAATGCTAAAATATCAGATAGAATGAAACGCCAAAATTTCAGAATGGAGGAGTTATATGCCGATCGTAACAATAGGGGAAGAGACAAGGGAATATGTGGAGGGAACGCCTTTTCACAAGATTGCTAAGGATTTTCAGGATTATTATGAAAATGAGATCCTGCTTGTCTGGGTGGACGGACGCCTGAAGGAACTCCACAAGACACTGAAGGAAGACTGCGGTCTCAGGTTTATCACGGCCGCCGATAAGGCCGGCTTTTTAAGCTACCAGAGAAGTGCCCTGTTTCTCATGCTGAAGGCGTTTTATGACGTTGTGGGCAAGGAGAATGTCAGCAGCCTGACCGTCTGCTTCTCCGTGGGAAACGGCCTCTATATCGAGACGGAGGGCTCCCTGATACTGGACCAGGGGCTGCTCGATCGGGTGAAGGAAGAGATGAAGCGCCTCGTTTCACTCAGTCTGCCCATCTTAAAACGCAGCGAGAATACGGATGAGGCGGTTGAGCTGTTCCATCAGCACGGAATGTATGATAAGGAAAAATTATTCTATTACCGCCGTGCATCCAGGGTCAATATCTACAGCATCGAAAATTTTGAGGACTATTTTTACGGATACATGGTGCAGAATACCGGATACATCAAATACTTTGATCTGCAGCTCTATGATGAAGGCTTTGTCCTGATTCTGCCGTCGAGAAAGAACCCGGAGAAGCTGATGCCGTTAAGTCCGAGACGGAAACTTTTTGAGGTGCAGAAAGAGTCGGAGCAGTGGGGGAAGAAACTGGGTGTTTTCAATGTGGGAACGTTGAATGAGGCGATTTCCCAGGGCAGAATGAATGAATTGATTCTGATGCAGGAGGCGCTCCAGGAAAAGAAGATAGGCGATATTGCGGAAAAGATTGCAGCATCCGGCAAGAATAAATTTGTCATGATCGCCGGACCGTCCTCATCGGGAAAAACCACGTTTTCCCACCGGCTTTCTATTCAGTTGAGCGCCCTGGGCTTAAAGCCGCATCCTATCGGGGTCGACGACTATTTTGTAAACAGAGTCAACAGTCCCAGGGATGAGGACGGCAACTTTGATTATGAAGCGCTTGAATGCATTGATATCAAGCAGTTTAATGAGGATATGACGGCGCTCCTGGCCGGGGAGAGAGTAGAACTCCCAAGGTACAATTTTGTCAGCGGCGAGAGAGAGTATAAAGGGGATTTCCTGCAGCTTGGCGAGGAGGATATTCTGGTAATCGAAGGCATTCACTGCCTCAATGATAAATTGTCCTACTCCCTGCCGAAGGAGAGCAAATTCAGGATTTATATCAGCGCACTGACACAGTTAAATGTCGACGAGCACAACAGAATACCAACAACCGACGGCAGACTGCTTCGACGGATGATCCGCGACGACAGGACGAGAGGCTCCTCGGCCCAGGTCACAATCAGCATGTGGGATTCCGTGAGAAGGGGGGAGGAGAGGAATATCTTCCCGTATCAGGAGGAGGCCGATGTCATGTTTAACTCGGCTCTGCTCTATGAGCTGGCGGTGCTGAAGCAGTATGCGGAGCCGCTTCTCTACAGTGTCCCCAGGGATTCCGAAGAATACGCGGAGGCCAAGCGGCTGCTCAAATTCCTGGATTATTTCCTGGGCGTGGGCAGCGAGAGAATTCCCCAGAACTCAATTCTCAGGGAATTTGTCGGAGGAAGCTGTTTCAGGGTATAGGCGCTTATAACACCAAAAGAATTTCCCCCCGAGATTACTGCGTTCATTTCTTCAGGCTTTGCCATCCTCCGGATTTCGCGACTGCTTAAAAAATGAACCTCAGAAGAATACGGATAGGCGTCTCGGACGGCATCTGTCCCAGCCATGCCAGAAAGAATTGCATGACCGGGATAGGTGCCTTTTTCAGCCTTACGGATCCAAACGGTTCGGTCAGGTGGTTCCTGCTCTTTGACCGTGCCGTAGACAATCAGGGGATTTTTCATGTTGGTCAGAGTATCCATTTGTAATCACGTGTAAACGGGAAAGGAGCCATGTTGAATCAAAGTAAAATTGAGATGATTGAAAAGAAGCAATTGCTTATATTCCTGTCGGTTGCTTTTGTACTGCCATATCTAATGGGTATTTTAATGGGGTATGCATATAACAGGGGAATTGATGTGAGCTTTTTTCCAAATGCCCAGATGTATT
The DNA here is from genome assembly GCA_958349075.1 of uncultured Clostridium sp. GTDB lineage: Bacteria > Bacillota > Clostridia > Lachnospirales > Lachnospiraceae > Otoolea. The sequence goes on along the minus strand of CATWBR010000055.1, from coordinate 1,656 downwards.
ATCCGGCAGCAGGTATCATGCTGGCAATACTGGCGGTAAAAAAAGAGGACGAGTTGGTTCCGAGAAGGTTTTATTTCTTCTTTATCACAATTACGGCAATAATTTTTCTGATGACGATTGCCAGTGTGTTTGTATTTATTCCGGGATTTATTGCATTTCTTAATTTGGTTATAATCATAGGTTCTGCCGCCTCCTGGATTGTTCTTTTTGCAGAGAAGAAGGAGAAGCGGGAATCATACGGGTTGAGGGCATATAATGGAAAAGAGTCTGTGCTGATGGTTATATTGTTCTTAGCTCTCTATTTTGGCCGGATTTTTCTGTCTTATTTAGCCGGCGGCCAGATGAATGAATTTGTAAGAATATTTCAAAATCCGCGGTTTTACAATATGATCCTTATACTGCCAGTCAACTTTTTCCTTGTATTTACAGCCTTTTTTGGTGAAGAGTATGGGTGGAGATTTTACTTCACACCATTTCTGCAAAAACACTTTGGCAAGGTTCGGGGAGTACTGCTGCTGGGGGTTTTGTGGGGACTTTGGCATCTGCCGATTAATGTATTCTATTATAGCCCGGAGACCTGGCTTCAAAGCATACTTTCCCAACAGATTACCTGTATCGGAATGGGTATTTTCTTTTCCTATACCTATTTGAAGACCAACAATATTTGGATTCCGGTGATATTGCATTATCTGAATAATAATCTGATAGTTGTGCTGAGCAGCGGAAATGCGGATGTGATTAATAATCAGTTAATCGGCTGGAAGGATGTCCTGTGGCTCCTGATCTTGAATCTGGTATTATTCGTGCCGTTTATTTTTGCAAAGGAATTTAAGGGGCCGGAAAAAAAGAATAACAGCCTTTAGAGAAATGTAAAAGAGTTCAGACCGGTGCGGTCGATTGAAAGTGAGATGTTAAAATGTTTTGAGCAAGACGATAAGCCGGGTTATGTCGTTGAATGGCCATCTATCTAGCTTTACCGTCGCCGGTAAATTCAAGCGACCTACCCGGAGGCAGACGGGCCGCCTTATGCCTCCTGTTCGGTCTTGCTTCGGATGGGGTTTACATATGCCCCGGCTGTTACCAGCCGGGCGGTAGTCTCTTACACTGCCCTTCCACCCTTACTGGAACCGGCACAAAGTGCCGATCCAGCGGTATATTTCTGTTGCACTGTCCTTGGAGTCGCCTCCACCAGACGTTATCTGGCATCCTGCCCTGTGAAGCCCGGACTTTCCTCACCTGCAGCCTTTCGGTCCTGCAGCCGCGGCCATTTGTCTTACTCAAAACGTTACAAGTTTATCATATTTTTCCGCATTTGTCTAGGGATTTTATTGAGGAATGAGAACGCCGCCGGGACGGCCGGAGGGCGGAATGGTGAGGGGAGATTATGAGTCTTCAGTCCCGTTTGGAGGTTGCCGCAGGTGGGGAATCCGGGCAGAAAAAGTTCCTACGGGAAGGTGATCGCCCGGGACTGAAGACGCGCAGGTTATCGCCATTCCGCCCGGCCTGCGGTGGCTGATTTGTTCTATTCCTTCAAAGGGGGAGGTATTGTCGCTGCCACTACGTTTCCTTAAATTTCAGGAGAATGCATTCTGTATGGTATTGAATTGATTAGTTTAAACTTTAGCGCCTGACCTATCCTATCCTTAAATAACCATT